>NZ_JBEOOQ010000005.1:0-137607 GCF_040309305.1 Pseudoalteromonas sp. RB2-MNA-CIBAN-0110
ATAAGAGCAAATGAAATTCGGTGTCAACCGGCCACGATAATTGACGCGGAACCGGCCAAGTTAATTGACGCTAGATAGACTAATATATCTTTTGTAAATGAGTCTTCACTAAGTTCGTAAAGACAAGCTAACAAACTGTCTTCTCTATTCATAATCCCTTACCCCATACTTGGATAGTTCTATTTGTATGGTCATAGTTTAATATCCTTAACAAAACTTTCACTTAAGGTGTTAAGAGCTTCTAGAAACTCCACTTTTTTATTTTTTTCTAGTTTATTAAATTGAATAATAAGTGTAGCTAAGTCATCTTCTTCACAATAAAAATAAGCTACTGGTACATCCAGCTCTTTAGCAATGCGTTTCATAGTTAAAAAATCAGGGGCATGTTTGCCTTTTTCGTATTGGTTCATGCGAGCACTAGCCGTGTTTGGCTCCATGCCTAATGCCATACCTAGCTGTTGCTGAGTAAGGCCAGCTGCTTTTCTTGCAGCTTTTAGGCGTGAAGGTGTTGGAGTTTCCATGTGAACCTTAGCTGTAAATTATATCTTGCTAAGATTCTCTTAGTATCTAACCTATAAGTGTACTAAGGATATTTTAGTTTTTAAATATACACTTAATTAGTAATGTCTTAAACTATATATTTATGAGTTAAAAGGAATTTTATGCTTGTTTTTGCTAGTGATGCTTCTGGTAAGATTGTTTTAATAAATAATGTTAAAAATGGTAAAGCATGTAACTGTTTTTGCATCGCATGTAATGACCCTTTAATTGCACGCAATGGCGGCAAAATAAAAGCGCACTCATTTGCTCATACTACAAAAGAAGAGTCTAGAACATGCTTAATGACCGCTTTGCATCGGTACGCTCAAGAATATTTTTTAACGGTTAAAACAATAAACCTTCCAGAAATTACTATTTATCATCGAGGTTACAGTAAAACTGAACCTAGTAGAAAAGCCTTTATTAACTCTGCAAAACTTGAATATAGCATTCATAACAAATACATCGCCGATGTGAAGTTAGAAACTGATATCGGTGATTTATTAGTTGAAATCAAGGTAACATCGCCTTGCTCCGCAGAAAAAATTAACTTTTACCGTGACGAAAAAATCGCTTCCTTAGAGTATGATTTATCAGTTTATATTGATTCGGATTATGCTGATGTAGATTGTGCTCTTAAGCATAATGATGATACGTCTAATTGGTTATTTGGTTGGTGTGAGGATCAATTAAGAGAAGAGATTAATCAAAAAGTTGAACTCAACCAAATAGAAATGAATAAAAAAATTCGACAACAAATTGAAGAGTCTAGAAAACAAGCTCTACGCAAATTTGATAACTTAAAAAAGCGACAACGACTAAAGATACCCAGCCACAACATTGGATTTAACCATAATATCAGTGGTAAAAATTACGATTTATCTGCCCAAGTAGTAAAAAGTAAAAGTATACATTTTAAAGAAGTTTTTCTTGAAGCAGAGCATGAACATTTTTTACTATTGAAGTGCGTAGCTCTTAATAATTCTAACCAAGAACGAGTGTTAAATGTTGCCCTTTTATTTCAACATGATATCCCCGATATCCTCAAAAAAGATTCAGGCCAAATCATCGTAGGTCGAATAAAAAAATCAAAACGATTTAAGTTCGAATGGCTTAACTTTACACCACCAGATTCGGCTTTAGAAAGAGCCAAATTTATAGCTATTGCTGAAAAAGAAGAACAGCTAGAAAAATATAAGTTTATAGATCATGTAACAAACCATGCTGAAGTTTATACATTAGAACAAGATAGATATTTTTCAAATGATTACCCAAAATGGAAAATTTGGCTTGCTTCACAAAGCGATATAGCTTCCAACAAAAATTTTAATGTTAAAAACCCCAAGTATCCGGCTTTATTAAAAACAAATAATACACACCCTCAACTTTGGATGTTTGATCGCTGGTATATATTAATATTTAGTAAGTTAGCAGAGTTTATTGACGGCTATCCAATCAATACCCCCATAGATACAAAATACATATTTGAACTATTAAAAAACGAATTTCCACTTTCCCGTAATTACAACTTTTTTGTCGAGCAAGCAGATAAAATGAATGTTTCATATAAATTAGAGCACTTACTAAAGCCTGAAAGCATTATAAATACTTGCTTATCATTTTTTGAAGAAAAGCTAGCAGTGGTAAAAGAATCCAATTATTTTGTACGCAAGTACGATTTAAAAATACAAATACTACCTGCAAAAAATTAAATTATGGAAAATTCATGAGTAAAAGAAGAAAAATCAAAATTGGTACTATTTTTAATGGTTGTGAATTACTAGAGCTATTGGGAAAAGGAGGTAATGGAGAAGTATGGAAAGTGGTTAACCACGAGCAAGAAGCCTTCTACGCTATAAAGTTTTTAATAAATATAGATGTAGTTAACTATAAACGTTTTCAAAATGAAGTCTCTATTCTTTCAAAGCTAAAAATTGATGGCGTTATGCATGTGATAGATTCTTATTTACCTGATGATCCAAAAAGTGAATTTCCTTGGTTTATGATGCCGGTCGCGCAAGATTTTAGTAAATATTGTGAAAATCTCACCCCAATAGAGGTTGCGAGTGAATTTATAAAGTTGGCGATAACACTCAAAGAACTTCACTCGCAAAAAATAGCACACAGAGATATAAAACCAGCAAATATGCTCATTTACAATAACCGACCATACTTCACTGATTTTGGCCTAGTTCAATACCCTGGAAAAGAGGATATAACACCAGAAAGAAGAGATATAGGAGCCAAGTACACTATGGCGCCAGAAATGAGAAGGCAAGCTGATAGATCTGATGGTCTGCCAGCAGATGTGTACTCTTTAGCTAAATCATTATGGATACTTATCACTGATCAACATAAAGGTTTTGATGGACAATATAATCCTAACTCTGTAATTGGAATAAGCCAATATTGCCCTGACATTTATACGACTGAACTAGATAATTTACTTATCGAATGTACTGATAATGACCCAAAACGTCGCCCTAGTATTTTGAGTTTTTTAAACAGATTGTCAAAATGGATTAGCTTAAATAAAGACTTTGAACAGCGTAATTTATTAGAGTGGCTAGAGCTACAAAATAGAATATTTCCACTTGGCACACCAAAAAGTATTACATGGACTGATAAGAATGCAATCATTTCTATTCTCAATCAAATTGCGTTTACAAAAAGTTTAAATCATATGTTTTACCCAAATGGAGGAGGAAATACTATTAATAGGATTACAACACCTTCAGAGCCTTCAATGATTGCACTTCACTCTGGTAGTGGAACACGTGCAGATATAATGAAACCTAAAAAGTTAACTTTTGAGTCATTTGGTTTTGATCCTCAATGGAACTATTTCAGGCTTGAATTAGAAAAAATTAAACCTATTAATATAGATAATTCTATCCATTCAGAGGGTATTTGCCAGTCTTTATGCGAAATTGAAGACGGTGAGTATGTTGATTATAGCTGCTGGACATATAATGATTATGAAGGACAAGAATTACCAGAAACAGCTAGACCTGTAGAGCGATTCTTATCTGGTTCGTTTGTCTTTTTTGGTACTAGTTCCATATATAATAGTATCAGTGCTACTTATGATGCGCGTCACAATATGATGACCGAAGAGGAATTTTGTAGGTACATTGGAGAAGCCGCTAAACGTTTTTTTAATAAATCTAATGATTAACTGTTCTGCAAAGATAAACCTGTATTTTATCGGCTTTCTTTACTAAAAAAGCTAAAGCTCTTTAGTTTATAATTACTTGTCACTTCCTCAACAACTGACTAATCGGCATTCGGTCAGTAAACTTAGTCGCTATAAATGGATCTTCATCTTGGGCGCTTTCAGGTTTATAAAGTGAATAGCGCTCGACTTCGCTTGCTGTAATTTCTGCAACGGGTAAAGTAAAAAGGTTTGCTACATCAGGAAACAGTACTTCAAATGCTTTGACTAAATGCCTGGTTGTGAGGGTTTTCGCGTTGTCCATTAATGCGTAAAGTACGGCATCATCTAAAAAGTATTTTAGTGTTCTAAAACAGCCTTTTGATAGTGAGAACAAAGCAAACACTGTAGCTTGTTCACTTAAATTTGGCTTTTCGGTAAATGGCATACGATTGGCTAAGCCAATTATTAACTGTATAAAATGCTTTGGGTTTTCTGATAATTTAAAATAAGGCAGCTGCCGCCTTACTAATAAACGCGATGACCACTGCGGCTCGTCTGCTATTTTTTCTGCCCACGGCATACCTACCAATACAATTGATACACCCGCTTCGTCGTTAATGTATTTTAATCGGTTGGCAATCTCACGGCGCTTTTTACCTTGGTTGTGTTCAATCAACTCTTGAAACTCATCAATAATTATAAGCTCTGTGCCACACGTTTTTAGGCATTTTATTAATGATGTCGTTAAGCGAGTGCCGTTTATTCGTAGCTTGCGCTCTGTGCTGCCTACTTGCCCTAAGTCTTTAAGAAGCTCAGCTAAAGTAGACTCTAATGTCGGGTTACTAGGTATGCGGCTTACTAATACAGGATGATTCATAACACCATTAATAAACTGCGGTAAATGTCGTTCTTTATATTGCTTGATCAGTGCTGTTTTACCTGTGCCTGTATCGCCATTTAAAAGCATGCAGGGTTTTTCGCCCGCTAACCCTTTACCAAGTCTTAATCTGTCGAAGTCGTTAAATACCGTGCTTATTATTGGGTATTCAATAAATACATCACGAAATTCGTTAAGCTTTTCTTTTTGTTTATCGGTCAGCATAATTAAAATCCATCTAGATCTGAGATAAAGTCATCCCAGCTATCTGTTGGTTGCTCTTTAGGGGTGACCTTTTTGGGTTCTACTGGCTCGCTCTGAGCTATTGATTTTTGTGAATCACTATTTACATTTTGATGCTTAGCTAACGCTTTACCCCCTTTTACCTTTGAGTTTTTTGGCGCATTTTTTAACTCTTCAAACTCGTTTTGAATTTTATTATGAATAAACATACGCGCTTTTGCTAAGCCTACATTATCGATAGAGCCCGAAATAAAATCGCGATGAATACGTATATTTATTTTATGCTGATTCAAACTTAAATTTTGGGTATAATCGTTTGGATCTATGCATGGCACTTTTATGTAATGCTCTAGCTTATCGAGGTAAACGTATATATAAGAAATATCATCGGGGTTTAATTTAATTAAAACTTCTTGAGATACTTTATGGCTAAATTGCTTTCTATAATTTGCTAGTTCAGTACTGTCGTAGCTTAAATTTTCTAGCCTTATTCCACCTTTACGAAGTACCCGATGATTTGAAATACTGAGCACAACATCTAGTTGTTGAAGATCATCATTACTTAGCATTGTTGGTGGTAACGTATTAAAGCCTTGATCCCATAATTGGCTAGGTATGTACTTAAAGCGGCTGTCGGCATCTTGATGGTAAACATCTACTACCCATTTATGAAATAACTGCATAAAGGTCGTAAAACGCATGATTGCATCTTTTTTGGGATTGTATTCATGCTTTTGTAAAATGTTAGAAAAGGTTTTACCAGGAACAGGGTCTAATAATTCAGTGTTAATTGTGCCGAACATACGTTCTACAAATGGTTTTAACCAAGGCTTTGCGACAGGGTTATATTGAGTATTAATGCCTATCTCTTCACAAGCAAGTTCAAGGCTGTTACTCCAAAATTCAGCGCCATTATCAACAACGAGTGTTTCAATTTTACCAGCACACTTCCACTCATTAATCGTATCAGGGTATAGTTTTGCCACTTCACTTTTAGGTTTCATCGCATTTAACATTGCTCGCCTTACTGCATCATAGCTAGGCTCACTGAAGCTAAAATAATAGCCAACAATACAATGGCTATACACATCTACTAACATGGTGAGTGTTGGCCGACCAAGTGGAATATGGAGCTCATCATCTAATAAAATAAGATCAAGCGGTGTATGGTCAATTTCAACTTTTTCGAGTACTCGGGTAGGCCGTGTATGCCCTTCTACTTTATTAAAAGCAATATCAGCAAGGCGCTTACCATAACGAGCAATCATCACTTCGTATTGTGGTAAGTTATCTATTCTGTTTTTAAACGCTTTGTATGTTAAAGGCTTTAAAACACTGCCTACAACACTGTCGTTTTCAATAATAACTAAGTCTTTATATAACTTGTAAGCCGAAGCCACTGATGGCTTTTCTTTTACTAAGTAACGTTCAAGTGCTTTTTCAAAAAACTTATCGGTTGCTGTATCGTGCTCCCTGTTACCTTTTTTTTGGTGGCTTGGTATTAGCGCCATTATATTTTTATCCGCATTGGTATAAGCGCTATACCATCGTGCTGCTGTTCTCCAACTGGGCTTTTTTTCTCCCTCAACTTCGGGCATTACTTTCAATAAAGGCTCAAGGTTTTTTTGTGTCCAACCGCCTTGAATATTAGCCTCAAGCCATTGAATATATTTAAGCTTAGCAAATGTTGTTGTTTTAATTTTTTCAGGAAGGGCTTGTAAGTCTTTGGCGTAATTTTGAGGTAGTTTGGTCTCTACTTTTGGTAATGGCTGGTTAAATTCATCATCAAACAAACCATCATTAAACATTATTAGACCAAATTGCTGTTTCTATTGATATTTCATTTGTAGTTAAGTCGGCAAATAACTGCCCTAATGATAATAAGCGCAGCACCGTAGCAAGTAGTTCACCGGCAGTTACTTTTAAAAAGTTAACTAACTGGCCCACTTTAATAGAGCCGCATTGCTTAACAAGTGCTAACACCGATGCTTGCAATTCTGTTAAAGACTGAAAACCAGAGTAGCGATGTAAAAGCTTTAAGTTATTGAGTGTTGGGTATACACGGATTTGCTTATCAGTAACCAGTATTAAATCGCGTCCATCTTGCTTAGCTATGGTTTGCTTTTCAATAAAACGTGCACGAAAGTCTTTGTCGGCAATTTTGCTTTGTGGTTTTACTTCTATAAATTTTTGCGTACCGTCTGTGTGGGTAAGTAAAAAGTCAGGTGTATAACGGCAAGTACGGTTATCAAGCTCATATTCGTAACCTAGTGGTTGTGCTTCAAATGCGGCTATTGATGGTAAAAATTCAAAATGGAAACACGCATCAAACTCTAAAGAGGATTCAACTAAACATGTAGATTTATTTTTTTGACTAGCAAATTTATGGAGGTTTTTAACACGGGAGTGTTTTAGTTTTCTTCTGTACATGTGAGTCAACCATCTAACCATTTGGTTAAATACTAGACTATGCCACCTTATACTTCCAATTTATGCCATCTTTTAGTACAAATATGTCAACTTATACTTCAAACAACACCCAAATGAGGAATTTGGGTGGCAGTCTTACCAGCCACATCTCGGCACACACGTCACAAACTGTGGCTGCTCCCTTCCGGGCCTGACCAGGTTCGCCTGCTAGTGTTGCGAGAGGACCAATAAGACTACCATTGAGGGCCTTGGTTGGCGCGGGAGGGATTATCTCTACTTTTGCTCTGTTATTCAAGGGATAATCTAAAAAGAAAGTGCGATTGCATACTTCATATACAATCGCGGCGTATTTAGCTATTTTAGTGCGTATTAATTGTTCTCTAACTGCGCTTTTATATTACGTAATGCTGCTTTTACTTTTTTCATGTTTTCTGGACCCATACGTAAAAGCTGTTTTTGTGCATCTGGTAATTGCTCCCACTCCGAAAACGCATACTGGTACGTTACTGAATCACGAAGTAACGGCAAGTCACCTTCAGGCTCTGGCGTATCAAGTAATAAATCGATTGCATCGGTTAGCGTTTGATTAAATTCGTCATCGCCGTAACCAATTTCACTGTATGCATTATTAATAAGTGGCTTGTACTCTTCGTACATGCGAACGGCTTGCGCTGCACTCATACTGGTAAATATTTTCACATACGGTGTATAACGCTCGTAGCTGTTAGGGTTAATAGTTAAGATATCACCTTCATTCACGCTAAATTTTTCTTCTGGCTGTACAACAGGCATGTGTTTTTTAGCTATTTTTCCTTTTGCTAAGTTATCTACATATACCACACCACGACGAATAACATCGTCGGTCACCATTAAGCTCATTACTGAGTCGCTTAGGTACTCGTCCATTTTAGCAACAACAACTGCATCACTTTCGTTAAGCGTTGGTAGTGGCTCTGCTTCTGGCACAGGCTCACTTGGACTTTGTGCTGGTACTTCAAGCTCTGCTGGCTTTTCTGGATTTACAGACGGCGCATCTACCACAGGGTCGTTCTCGGGTTTAAGCTCCATCATAGGTTGTTCTTTAACTGTGGGCTCTACCTCAGTGCGTGTTGCTTGCTCGTCACTGGGTGTTAGCAATACGAAGGCGGCCGCACATGCTACGACTATTAAAATAATAACGGCGAAAAGAATATTGTTATTAGGTGGACGTTTTTGAACATCTGATGCTTCTGGTTTATCTGACATACGAACTCCATAAAAATTAAAATGCGATATCACTTAGAGTACGCTAAGTGGATTAAATTCATTCTTACACAAATACTATGACATTTTATAATACGGCAATTATAGCAAAGTAAGTTAAGTACTAAATTGGGTGATTAAACAATGTAATAAGTATTAGGGCAGTTATCCTTTGATTCTTCTAGCTTAAAGACTTACAGTTAATAAATAAAGTAAAGACGTAGAACAGTTTAACCACCAATATGAAAATCAAGCAAGTTGATCCACAAAAACCTAAAATTGCCTTATTACTCACAGGTGGTGGCGCACGTGCTGCTTATCAAGTGGGTGTCCTTAAAGCGCTAGCTCATAGTATGCCTCGTACCGCTCCATTGCCATTTAGAGTAATAAATGGCACCTCTGCTGGGGCTATTAACTCAGCTGCGTTAGCATGTTACGCCTCCTGTGCGCATTTGGCTGTACGAAAGCTTGAATCAGTTTGGAAAAACTTTTCAACCTCTATGGTCTATAAAAGTGATTTTTTAAGCGTATTTGGTCATATTGCGCGTAATATTTTAACGAGCTTTCAGTCAGAACATATTAACCATCCACCAGCGAGCTTGCTAAACAACCGCCCTCTGCGTGGTTTATTAAACGAAATTTTAGATTTACACCGCATTGAGCGCAATTTACACCGTAATTATTTAGATGCTCTTTCAATTACAGCCTCAAGTTATACAACGGGTGACTCGGTTGCATTTTTTCAATCTAATACGCAAACATCTTGGCAGCGTGCTAAACGCGAAGGCCGTGCAACTCGTATTAATGTTGAGCACTTAATGGCATCGAGTGCCATCCCTATGGTGTTTCCAAGTGTAAATATTTATAACCATTACTTTGGGGATGGCTCTATACATCAACTTTCTCCGCTGAGTCCGTCGATTCATTTAGGCGCTGAAAAAATATTTATTATTGGGGTCGACCAACCCAAAGAATTACACCCACCGGGTTACTCGCCACATTATCCGGGTCTATCCGCTGTTGCAGGGCATTTACTCGACAGTGTATTTACCGACACTATGCAATCGGATTTAGAGCGTTTGGCTCGTGTTAACCGAACATTAGGGCTATTACCCGCTCGCGACAAACATCAAGAACTTAAACAAATAGATACCTTTGTCATTAACCCTTCGCAAAACTTTAACGCAATTGCAGCGCAGTATTACGACGATATGCCATGGGCCATTAAAGTATTGCTACGTACCATAGGTGTAAAAAAGCATTCGCAATCGAGCTTAACCAGTTACCTATTGTTTGAAAAACGCTACACCCAGCATTTAATGCAAATTGGCTATGAAGACGGTATGGCGCAGCTACCTAAGATGCGTGAATTTTTAGAGTTAGATTAATCTAAGTCACTATTCGATTCCGTCGAGCAGATAGTGCTCTACCCGCTCAACACGCCTTGGTTTACCTTGTAATACTAAAACGTCATTAGCCAATAATGTTGTTTGCGCTGATGGCGTATCTATTTCGGCTCCTTCTCTGCGCAGTGCTTTTACGAGTACTCGCCGCTTTTCTAAATTAAGATCTTCAATTGTTTTACCCACGGCATAAGCTTGCTGAGGTAGCGCTACAACATGTAAGTATTCTAATCGTTCACTTGAGGCATCTTCGCTATCTTTAAAATACCCTGCGTAAAAGCTTTGCATTAATGGATAACGATTACGACGTTCTTTACTTACTCTACGCACAATACGCGTCATCGGTACGCCCGACATAGACAACACATGCGACACGAGCATTAAGCTCGCCTCTAACGACTCTGGCACTACTTCGGTTACGCCTAGCCCTTTTAAATAATCTAACTGGCTATCGTCACGAGTACGAATAAGTATTTTAACGTTGGGCGCTATTTGTTTTATGGCATCAATAACAACTTGTGCGTGATCAAGCTCTGTAAAAGTAATAATAACCAAGCGAGCTCGCTCTACTCCTGCGCACTTTAAAATATCTTTTTGTTTAACATAGCCAAATATAACAGGCTCACCTGCCGCTTTGCCTTCTTGTACTAAAATTGGGTTACTTTCAATGGCAACGTAGTCTATTGCTTCGGGCTTTAAAAAACGCGCTATAGTTTGCCCAACTCGCGAAAAACCACAAATAACAACATGGTCGCTATAAAGTGTACTACTTTGTGGCTCACTCTCCAGCGCTAAACTAGGGCGATCGAGTATACCCAAACGCTTTAAAATAAATGGCGTTTTATCAATCAAAAATGGTGTAAATGCCATTGATAACACACCAAGGGCAATTAAAAATGAAGCTTGCTCTGAGTTTAATAACTGATGCTGGCCAGCAAGTGCGATAAGTACAAAACCAAACTCCCCCATTTGCCACAGCATAATGCCACAGGCGAGCGAGTCTTGGTTTCGCTCATGCATTAGCCGCGCACTAAGTGCTACTACTGTAATTTTTAATACGAGTAACCCAAGCAATGCGCCAATAATTATTACTATATGCGCCAGTACAAATAAAATATCCAACTGCATACCCACAGTTACAAAAAACAGCCCCATTAAAATATCGCGAAATGGACGTATATCGGCCTCTAACTGATGCCTGTAATTGCTCTCACCTAACATCATTCCCGCTAAAAAAGCGCCCAATGCCATAGACAAGCCAAACATATACGTTAAAAAGCCCGCAAATAAGGCGACTAATATAGTGGTAAGCACAAACAACTCATCTGTTCGTACTTGCGCTATTTCTTTAAACACAATGGGCAATACCCATTTACCAATTGCCCAAAGAAGCACGCATACAAATGCGCCCTTACTTAGGGCAAACGCTAAAGCCCAGCCAATACTTTGAGAGTCGCTTGATGCAAATAAAGGAAGTATTATTAATAGAGGAACAACAGCAATATCTTGAAAAAGCAGTACACCAACGGCCAATTGCCCACGGCGCTGATTAAGCTCACCCGTTTCCTTTAATAGCTTAACCACTACAGCCGTAGAAGAAAGCGCCATAATTGTACCAATGGTAAAACTGGTGAGTAGGGAAAAGTCTAAACAATATAAAATAATAATGAAGAGTAAGCTGGTTATACCTACTTGTAACGAGCCCAGCCCAAATACTAGGCTTCGCATTGCCATTAGCCGCGAAATAGAAAATTCTAACCCCAAACTAAATAACAAAAACACAATCCCAAGCTCTGCTACAAACTCTATTTCATGAGATTGCGCTAACCAACCAATACCATGACTACCGGCTAAAACCCCCGTTGCTAGGTACGCCAAAATAGGCGGCAAGCCAATGCGTTTAAAAAACCACACAAAAAGAACTGCAGCCACTAGCAAGCCAAAAATTTGAACGTTAATACTCTGCAAATTCGGCCTCACGCGTCAATTAAACCAAGGGACTTACTTTAAATATAGCAACCTTCTGTTTTTCAGCCAGTTTTAAAATATGGCACAAAAATCGCTTAGTAATTGCAAAGTAACACCCTCGGGGGAGAATTTAATGGAAAACGTCCATATTTTGACGCAGCGTGTGTCTGGTCGCGGTGATTTTTTGCCGTTTTCGGCTGAACATTCGCCAACAAATGAAATAACAGAAACACATAAACTCGTTACAGAGCTACAAACTAGCTTAGTGATTGAGGATGTTTTAGCTATATACGCAAAATTTACAAAACAATTGTTAAATTTCTCTGGTTTACAGTTTCAGTCAACACTGGGAACTACGCAAACATCACAGAGTGATACAAATAGTACACCCTATATTTTTGATTTGGCGATTGGTAAAGAACACTTAGGGCAGCTAATTTATTTTAGTAAATTCCCGCTTGGTCAAGCCATTGAGAAAAAGCTACATACTTTGCATACTGCGCTGGTTTATCCACTTCGTAATGCGATGATGTATAGCCGAGTATTAAAACTTGCCACAAAAGATGCGTTAACAGGCTTAAATAACCGTAGTCAGTTTAATGACTTTTTACTACAAAAGCTTGAAAACTGCCGTCGTTACCAGCGTCCATTTAGTTTAATGCTGCTTGATTTAGATAATTTCAAACAAGTTAACGACAACTTTGGCCATAAAATTGGTGACGATACACTTAAAGAGTTTTCAAAAGTACTGTGTAGCAGCATACGCGGTACTGATTCGGTATTTAGATTTGGTGGTGATGAGTTTGCTTTACTTATTGAAGACCCTGAGTTTACAACGAATAAAGTGATTGCTGAGCGGATAATGTGCTTAGTAAGAAAATCGCCCCTAATGTCTAAGTATAAAGTAACAACCAGTATTGGTTTTACTTTAGCTAACAGCCAAGACAGCGAAACTGAAATATTTGCTCGCGCCGATAAAGGTTTATACAAAGCAAAAGCATCTGGTAGAAACTGCGCAAAAGCATATTAGTCTTTACTTAACTGCATTAAATAAAAAGCCTAGCTTCCCCCGCTAGGCTTTGCACTTACCAATTTATAAATAAACAACGCGGCACAAAAACCAAAAAAGAATCCGCTAATTAAATTAAGTAATGCGGTAATAGTAGCAAGCGGTGTAAATAATACTAAAAGCAGTGGCAGGCTCACGCCTAAAATAAAAAACAATCCACCTTTACCTAACCAATAAGCTAATAAAAGCACTGCAGATACAATTCCACCCGCAACTGCATAACCTAGCGTAACTATATTTAGCTCAAGTAAAATATTAGCAATAATAGCTATAACGGCCGTTATTAGCATACCCACTGGCGCTTTAGTAACTAACGACAAACCAACATGCGGCTGTTTACTCATTTATTTACACTCCCAAAAAATACCATTTTCATCAATATGTTTAGCACTTATAAAATAACCAACCACTTGAACTAATTCATCATTATAAAAAATAAGCGGCACACTGGCGCGAAGCCAGGGCGCTATTTTTGCATCTTTAAACCAATGCTTAACTGTATTACTACCAGGCTTTTTAAGTGGTTTAATGCGTGCGCTATTGCAATCAAAGCGCACTACTACTTGCTCATTAGCGTGTGGAGGTCTTACTCCGCAACCGGTGCTTTTAATTAATAAGCGCCCGTCTGCCAGTTTTAGCTGTGAATGATTCAGCTCAATATCTGTTAATACTTCACTTGGTGTTACAAAATACAAATAACCTTGATGACGACGTATTTGCCCATCGAGCAAATCAATACGCATTTGTGCATCGTTTTTTGCGCACATTGCTTGATTAATAATTTGCTCGAGCTGCTTTTGCGATGGCATCACTTGTGTAAATAGTGCAAGCCACGCACGTACTATATTTGCAATGCGCGCTGCGCTGTATTCGCTTATCTGGCCAATGCAAAGTGCTTGATGCTCGTTAATACACTTATTTAAATCAAGCTGAGTATATTCATCAAGTAATGTTTGTTGCTGCTGTAGTAGCTCAATACTTCGTGCAGTGCATTGTTCAAACCCATTAAAGCGCTCAGCTAACACAGGTACTATTTTCGATCGTAAAAAGTTACGATCAAAACTTTCATCTGTATTAGAGTCATCGGTTATGTGGCTAATACTAAACTGCGTTGCAAACGCTTCTATATCGCTGCGAGCTACATTTAGTAATGGTCTAAAACATATACGCCCACTTTGCAGCAAGCGCTCTTTATACATAGAACCAAGCCCTTTTAAACCTGAGCCACGCTTTAAGCGCAGTAAAAACGTTTCTACTTGGTCGTTTAAGTGTTGGCCCAGTAAAATAATGCTGCCTTGTGGGCTTAGTTCATCAAGTGCTTTATAACGGACGTCGCGTGCTTGGGCTTCAAGACTTGTGCGCGACTGCTGCTCAATAACAACTTTCGCAGCTTCAAAAGGCACATTAAGCTCAATGCATACGTTTTTGCAAAAGTGTTGCCAGTCATCAGCATACTGGCTCAAGCCATGGTGGACATAAATAGCCGATACATTAATTGCAGGGTTATCTACTTTTAAAGTGCGCATTAAATGCAACAACACCACAGAATCAACGCCACCAGAAAGCGCCACTGTAAAAGCGGTGTTACCTTGCTCAATATAGCTATTTAATGATTTTTTTAATTGCTGATAAATTGCTGATGTATGCATATGGGCGCACTTTTATATAAAAACTCTGAACATTTTAAAGCAAAAAAGCCGCATAAGCGGCTTTTTTTAACATTTAATGTATTTAGCAATAACCAAATGACATTAAACGTTTGTAACGTTGATCAAGCATTTCTTCAAGCGTAAGCGCTTGTAGGTCTGCTAAGTCACGTTTAAGGCGAACTTTTAAGTTACGTGCCATAGCATCGTAATTGCGGTGCGCGCCACCTAGAGGTTCATCAATTAAGTTACTGATTAAATCTAGTTCTTTAACTCGCTCTGCGGTTACACCCATTGCTTCTGCTGCAAGTGGGGCTTTGTCGGCGCTTTTCCAAAGAATAGACGCACAACCTTCAGGCGAAATTACAGAGTAAGTGCTGTATTGCAACATGTTAACTCTGTCGCCAACACCAATCGCTAATGCACCACCTGAACCGCCTTCACCAATAACCGTACATATTGTCGGCACTTTAAGTGTCGCCATTACTTTTAAGTTACGCGCGATTGCTTCAGATTGACCACGTTCTTCAGCGCCAACACCTGGGTATGCACCCGGCGTGTCGATAAAAGTCATGATTGGCATTTTAAAACGCTCAGCCATTTCCATTAAGCGCAATGCTTTACGGTAACCTTCTGGCTTTGGCATACCAAAGTTGCGTTTAATTTTTTCAGCAGTGTCACGGCCTTTTTGTTGGCCAATAACCATTACTGGTTCGCCATCTAAACGCGCAACGCCTCCTAAAATAGCCGGATCGTTAGCAAAAGTACGATCGCCAGCAAACTCGTCAAATTCCGTGAAAATGCGCTCGATATAATCTCGAGTGTAAGGACGCAACGGATGACGTGCTAACTGTGATACTTGCCAAGCGCCTAAATTAGAAAAAATCTCCTGTTTTTGTTTGGCACTTTTTTCTTTTAATTTGCTGACTTCCTCTTCTAACTCAAGGTCTAATTCGCCAGCGCGGCTTATATTTTGTAATTCTTCAATTTTTGCTTCTAATTCTGCAATTGGAAGCTCAAAATCAAGATAATTGAGGCTCATGCTCTAAACTACCTAATCAGTTAAATTCTAGTTCTACATCTTGCGCAGCCATTAGTGATAACTTATGAATTAAATCGTCACTTGGCGTAACACACCATTCGATCCCAAGAGTTAATTGCGCCAACGCATCTGGACGTTGGTAATAAACCTTGATCGGACACGTTCCCATTTTATAGGGTTCGAGTACTTTTTGTAATTTATCGAAGAAACCTGCCTCGACTTGCACCATGTTCAGCGTCATTTTAATCGCTTTAATACGCTTTTCACGCGCTTGAGCAATGGTGTTTATTTCTCTGGCGGTCATTGTAATACCACCGGAGAAGTTATCAAAGCTGACCTGTCCAGATATTACCAAGATATTGTTAACTTGGAGCATATCTTGGTACTTTTCAAACTCGTCTGAATACAAGCGTACATCAATCCGTGCACTCTTGTCATCTAAAGTTACTAAGGCCCAACGATTTCCTTTTTTATTAATTAATACCCTAGAAGCAATCACCAAACCTGCGGCTGTTGCAAATACATCGCGGTTCGTTGGCTGTAAATCAACTATTTTCCCGCTGGTATAATGCCTAAGCTCACGGCGGTACTGATTTATCGGATGCCCAGTTAAATAAAGGCCTAGGGTTTCTTTTTCACCATCTAACCATTCGTTATCAGTTAGGCCTGTGGCTTTAATAAAGGCTTGTTCAACCTCATCAGGCTCAGTGGCTAATAAACCAAACAAATCACTTTGCCCTAATAGCTCAGCTTTGTTGTGTTGGTCGGCTGCCCGCATTGCACTTTTTAAACTCGCTAGTAATGTAGCACGGCCAGCTTGGGTTTTTTCTGGCCCTAAATTATCGAGTGCACCTGAATAAATTAATTTTTCGGTCACGCGTTTATTTAAGCGTTTTAAATCAACTCGGGCACAAAAATCAAATAAATCTTTAAATGGGCCCCCTTTTGCACGCGCTTCTAATATTGCATCAACCGGTGCTTCACCCACACCTTTTATCGCGCCAATGCCGTAAACAATCTCGCCTTGCAAGTTTACTGTAAACTTAAACTCACCTGCATTCACATCTGGCGGCAATAAGGTGAGCTTCATGTTTTCACATTCATCCACCAAAATAACGATTTTGTCGGTGTTATCCATATCAGCCGACATTACCGCAGCCATAAACTCTGCAGGATGATGCGTTTTCATCCACAGCGTTTGATACGAAACAAGTGCATACGCCGCCGAGTGAGATTTATTAAAACCGTAACCTGCGAACTTTTCTACCAAGTCGAAGATTTTTATTGCGAGTTCGCCGTCAATGCCGTTATTTCTTGCGCCATCTTCAAACGTTGAACGCTGCTTTGCCATTTCTTCGGGTTTTTTCTTACCCATTGCACGACGCAGCATGTCGGCGCCACCTAGCGTGTAACCTGCTAGTACTTGCGCAATTTGCATTACTTGTTCTTGATACAAGATAATGCCGTACGTTGGATCAAGTATTGGTTTTAAGCTTTCGTGCTGATACTGCGCATCTGGGTATGAGATTTCTTCGCGGCCCAGTTTTCGATCGATAAAGTTATCTACCATGCCTGATTGCAGCGGACCTGGTCGAAACAAGGCCACGAGTGCAATCATATCTTCAAAGCAGTCGGGCTTAAGTCTGCGTACTAAGTCTTTCATACCGCGCGACTCTAGCTGGAATACAGCAGTCGTTTCAGCGCGAAGTAGCAACTCAATACTTTTTTTATCATCCAGTGGGATGGTATTTATATCAACGAGGTCTTTACCTTGGCGCTCCATGCGCACATTGGTCATTTCGACCGCCCACTGCAATATAGTCAGTGTACGTAAACCCAAGAAATCGAACTTAACTAAGCCTGCAGTTTCTACGTCGTTTTTATCAAATTGCGTTACCGGAAACTTACCTTCGTCATCGCAATAAAGCGCGGCAAAGTCGGTAATAGTGGTTGGCGATATTACTACGCCACCCGCATGTTTCCCGGCGTTACGTGTACACCCTTCTAGGATGCGACACATGTCGATTAAATCTTTTACTTCATTATCGCCATCGTAGGCTTCTTGCAAGCGCGGTTCTATATCAAACGCTTTAGCAAGTGTCATCCCAGGATCGCCTGGAATCATTTTAGAAATACGATCAACAAACCCGTAAGGGTGTCCAAGCACTCGCCCTACATCGCGAATTACCGCTTTTGCAGCCATAGTACCAAAGGTAATAATTTGCGATACCGCATTACGCCCATACAAAGCCGACACGTGATCAATTACTTCGTCTCGTCTATCCATACAAAAATCGACGTCGAAATCGGGCATTGATACACGTTCTGGATTCAAAAATCGCTCAAAAAGCAAGTCGAATTCGAGTGGGTCCAAATCGGTAATTTTAAGTGCGTACGCAACTAACGAACCCGCACCTGAACCACGACCAGGTCCAACAGGAATATTGTTATCTTTACTCCACTGAATAAACTCCATTACGATTAAGAAGTAACCTGGGAATCCCATTTGGTTAATTACGCCAAGCTCTATATCAAGTCGCTCATCGTATTCAACGCGTTTTACTTTTCGCTCTTCTTCGTCGGGGAATAAAAACTGCAGTCGCTCTTCAAGACCATCTTCTGACACTTTAACTAAAAACTCATCAATCTTAAGTGAGCCGGTTGGGTAATCAGGTAAAAAGTAAGTCCCTAGCTGAACTGTTACATTACAACGTTTAGCTATTTCTACTGTGTTTTGTAGGGCTTCTGGAATGTCGCTAAACAGCTCAGCCATTTGCTCTGATGTTTTTAGGTATTGTTCTTCAGAGAACCGTTTAGGTCTGCGTTTATCGTCAAGCGTGTAGCCGTCAAAAATAGCAACGCGAATTTCGTGTGCTTCAAAGTTTTCAGGCTTTAAAAATACCACTTCGTTGGTCGCTACAACAGGTAGCTGCTCTTTGGTAGCAAGCTCTACCGCCATGTGTAAGTAGTCTTCTTCAAGCGGTCGATTGGTGCGCACAAGCTCAAGGTAGTAGTTGTCGCTAAAATGCTGCTTGTAAAAGCTAACAACCGATTCAATAACGCTTGGATTATTTTTTAGTAACGCTTTACCTAAGTCACCATCTTTAGCGCCCGAGAGAATAATTAAGCCCGTTTTATGCTCCACCAGCCATTCTCGGTCAATCACTGGGCGATGAAACACATGCCCACGTTGATACGCTTTAGATATTAATAAGGTAATGTTTTTATAGCCGTCGTTGTCTTTGGCTAATATGGTTAAGCGGCTTGGCTCGTCAGGAAATTCTGGGCTACGAACCCAAAAGTCAGCACCCACAATAGGCTTAATACCGGCGTTATGTGTTGCGCCATAAAAGCGCACTAAGCCACAAAAGTTCATTTGATCGGTAATCGCAATAGCGGGCATTTGCAGCTCTTGCGCTTTTGCGACTATCGGCTTTGTTTTAGCAAGGCCGTCAACCATCGAAAAATCTGAATGCACTCTTAAATGAACAAAATCAGGAGCAGCCATGCTTAGCCCTCACCATTGGCTTGCGCTAAAACGCGCTGCACAGGTTTAAAGCTTTTACGATGTTCGTCAATTGCGCCGTACTGCTCAAGCGCGGCAAAATGCGCTTTTGTTGGATACCCTTTATGCCCTGCAAAGCCATATTCAGGGTGGCGTTTATCAAGCTCAATCATTTCATCATCACGTGCTACTTTAGCTAAAATAGACGCGGCTGAAATTTCTGCCACTAAGCTATCGCCTTTAACAACAGCTTGCGCAGCCATAGTGAGTTTTGGTAAGCGATTACCATCTATAAATACAAATTCAGGTTGCCTACTTAATGCCTCTACTGCGCGAGTCATGGCAAGCATAGTTGCGTGCAGAATATTTAACTCATCAATTTCTGTTGGGCTGCAGCGACCATAGGCATAACACAATGCTTTTTCTTTTATTTCAATCGCAAGCGCTTGGCGTTTTTTATCTGTTAATTTTTTAGAATCCGCTAAGCCTGCAATTGGTTTAGTGGGATCTAAAATGACGGCGGCAGTAACTACATCACCCACAAGCGGGCCGCGCCCTACTTCATCTACACCGGCAATTAAGGATACATTAGGTCTATCAATTTGCATTTATTAACTCCGCCACAGCGTTGGCTGCTTGTTCGCTGGCATTTAATCTAATTTTTTCGTGAATAGCTAAAAAGCGTGCTTTTAGCTCAATGTTATCTGTATTAAGCATAGGAGTAAGCGCATTGGTTAAATTAGCCACATTACACTCACTTTGTAAAAACTCAGGCACTAGCTCTTCGTCGGCTAATAAATTAGGCAACGAAAAATACTTAATATTAAACGTAAATAAGGTTTTAAAAATCCAATAGCTCAACGGCTTTATTTTATAACCGACTACCATTGGCTTTTTATAAAGCATACCTTCAAGTGTTGCAGTGCCCGACGCTAATAAAATAGCATCGGCGGCTTGCATCGCTAATTTTGATTGTCCATCAAGCAGGTTAACATTAAGGTTTGGCGCGGTAGCGTTTAATATATCAGTAAACTGCGCTTTGCGTTTTTCGTTAACCAATGGCACCACAACTTTAAGATTGGGATTTTTAGCTTGCAGCTCTGCAGCTGTTTTAATGTAAGTTTCGCTTAGTAAACCAACTTCTGAGCCTCGACTACCAGGTAGCAGCGCCAGTACTTTGTCATCAAGGCTTAAGCCGAGTTCTGCACGTGCTTTAGTATCGTCGTGCTCAAGTGCTATGTCGTCAGCCAAGGTATGACCCACAAATGTACATGGCACTTGGTGTTTATCGTAAAATTCTTTTTCAAATGGCAGTAACGCAAGCACTAAATTAGTCGCTGCACTTATTGTATGAATTCGCTTTTCGCGCCACGCCCAAACAGATGGACTTACATACTGTACTGTTTTAATGCCCGCATCTTTAAGTGGCTTTTCTACACGTAAGTTAAAATCGGGTGCATCTATACCAATAAATACATCAGGTGGGTTATCTACAAAATGCTGCACGAGTTGTTTACGTATTTTAAGCAAACGCGGCAAACGCCCTAGCACCTCAACAAGCCCCATTACCGAAAGCTCATCCATGTCGTAAAGTGTTTTACAGCCCTGCGCTTGCATTTTAGGTCCTGCTATTCCTTCAAAAATAGCGTCCGGAAAATGTTTTTTAAGGGCTTTAATTAAACCTTCACCTAAAATATCGCCCGACAGTTCACCTGCCACAATACCAATTCGTAGTTGTTTTTTATCTTTATTCATTTGATTTTATTTCACAAGTAAACCAGGCGTTCATGCTTGTTAGTTTACCGTGTTTTACTGTTTGGTTAAACGCTTTAAATAACTGGTTTTTTATCACGTAAGTTAAGGCTTTATGTTGTTTGTTTTTAATACTGATGTAGCATAGGAAATATATATTAAGTTTTACTAATATGTATGTTGACAAAAATTGCACAAAAGTAAATACTATTACAAACTTTCAGTAATTACTGAAAGTTCATTAAACCTTAACTTTGCCAATTAAATGTTGCCCTGTTAATCCGTCACTCTCAAGGAGCCAATAATGATAGATGAAACCTTTGTGGATCTATCGCGATTACAGTTTGCTGTTACCGCTCTCTTTCATTTCTTATTCGTACCGTTAACGATAGGTATGACCTGGATTTTAGTTATTATGGAATCGGTTTATGTAATGACCGGTCGCGAAATTTATCGTGATATGACTAAGTTTTGGGGAAAATTGTTTGGTATTAACTTTGCAATTGGTGTGGCCACAGGCCTTACCATGGAGTTTGAGTTTGGTACTAACTGGTCTTATTACTCCCATTACGTAGGTGATGTTTTTGGTGCTCCCCTTGCTATTGAAGGTTTAATGGCATTCTTTTTAGAATCGACCTTTGTAGGTATGTTCTTTTTAGGCTGGGACAGACTCTCTAAACGCCAACATTTAGGTGCAACCTTTTTAATGGCCATTGGTACCAACATGTCGGCGCTGTGGATTTTAATAGCCAACGGCTGGATGCAAAACCCAGTCGGTGCTGAATTTAACTATCAAACCATGCGCATGGAAATGACCAGCTTTGCTGAGCTTGTGTTTAACCCTGTAGCACAAGTTAAGTTTATTCATACCGTATCGGCAGGTTATGTAGCTGCATCTATGTTTGTACTGGGCATAAGCAGTTGGTACATCTTGAAAGGCCGTGATTTAGCGTTTGCTAAACGTTCTTTCTCGGTCGCATCGGGCTTTGGTTTGGCGTCAATTTTATGTGTAATTTTACTCGGTGACGAATCAGGCTACGAAGTAGGTGAAGTTCAAAAAGTAAAACTTGCCACGATTGAAGCTGAATGGCACACAGAAGAAGCTCCGGCTGCGTTTACCGCATTTGGTTTTCCTGATTCAGAAGAGCAAGTAACACATGCTGCGGTTAAAATACCTTACGCACTTGGGTTAATTGCTACGCGCTCACTTGATGAGCAAGTAACGGGTATTAACGACCTAGAAAAACAACACGAAGTACGTATTCGCAACGGTATGATTGCTTATGAATACCTTACAAAACTCAGAAACGGTGAAGATACGCCAGATAATATTGCCAAATTTAATACCCTAAAAGATGATTTAGGTTATGGCTTGCTACTTAAGCGCTACACACCTGATGTTGTAGATGCTACCGAAGAGCACATTCAAAAAGCGGTTAAAGACTCTTTCCCTAAAGTAGGCCCTATGTTTTGGTCATTTAGGATTATGGTTGCCTGTGGTGTAGCCATGTTGGGTGTATTTATATTGGCATTTTACTACAACGCACATCGCGTTATTGAGCAAAAACGCTGGTTGTTATGGGCTGCCGTATTGAGCATTCCACTACCTTGGATAGCTATTGAATTTGGCTGGATAGTTGCTGAGTATGGACGTCAACCTTGGGCTATATCTGAAATACTGCCGACTTTTTTAGCCACGTCGTCATTAACAGTGAACGATATTTTAATTAGCTTAACTGGATTTATTGTTTTCTATACTGGTTTAGCCATTGTTGAAGGTTGGTTGATGATCCGCTTTGTTAAGCAAGGACCAAGCTCGCTACATACTGGTAAATATCATTTTGAATTGCCAAATAAAACTGATCAAACTGAAGGAGAGCAATCATGATTTTTGATTATGAAACATTAAAAATGCTTTGGTGGTTGATCATTGGTGTGCTGCTTATTGGCTTTGCTATTACCGATGGCATGGATATGGGCGTTGCTATGTTGCTTCGCCTCGTTGGTAAAACAGATTCAGAGCGCCGCACAGTAATAAACACAATTGGCCCGCATTGGGATGGTAACCAAGTATGGTTTATAACTGCAGGCGGCGCGTTATTTGCGGCGTGGCCTATGGTTTATGCAGCTGCATTTTCGGGCTTTTACTTTGCCATGATGCTAGTACTCTTTGCTTTGTTTTTTAGACCACTTGGGTTTGATTACCGCAGTAAAGTAGACTCAAAACGCTGGCGCAATAACTGGGATTGGGGCTTGCTTGCAGGCAGCGCAATTCCAGCATTAGTTTTTGGTGTTGCTTTTGGTAACTTATTTTTAGGCGTACCGTTTAATATTGATAATCTAATGCGTGTTAGCTACCAAGGTTCATTTTTTGGTTTACTTAACCCGTTTGGGTTACTTGCTGGTTTAGTCAGTATTACTATGTTAGTTGCTCATGCGGGGATGTGGTTGCAGCTTCGTACAGCTGATGCAGTAGCAGAACGCTCAGGGCAATATGGTCGTTATTCACTGATTGTGTTTATTATACTGTTTGCAGGCGCTGGTTTTTGGGTTGCTAATTTAACGGGTTACCAAATTGTATCTATGCCTGATACACAAAGCCATGCAGATCCATTAGCTAAAGTAGTAACAACAGCCCAAGGCGCGTGGCTTAGCAATTACAGTGAACGCCCATGGACTATGACCTTTCCTATTTTAGCGTTTGTAATGGCACTAAGTGCGCTATTGTTTTCTAAATTGAACAAACCAGCACTTGGACTTATTTCAACAAGCTTAATGTTAATTGGCGTGATTATGACGGCCGGTGTTTCACTGTTCCCATTTATTATGCCATCAAGCAACAATCCAAATATTAGCTTAACAATTTGGGATGCGGTATCGAGCCATAAAACGCTCAATGTAATGTTTGTTGCAGTGTGTATTTTTGTTCCACTTATTTTAACTTACACCACCTGGTGTTATGTAAAAATGTGGCGCAGAGTAACGGTTGAAGAAATTGAAAACAACACTCACGGTAGCTACTAAGGAGACTAAACTATGTGGTATTTCGCTTGGATTTTAGGTGTACTTTTGGCCTGTACCTTAGGTGTAATAAATGTAATGTGGTACGAATTTCATCAAAATAAAAACAGCATTGCTGATGATGAACAAGCCATGCACGATTTATTAAACGATGCTAACAACACAAAAGATGACGACTAACCCCCGACCAGATCGCGCGCAGCAGCAATCACTGCGCGCTTTTTTAAAGCGTCAAAGTAAACCCGCTGCAGTGTGGTTAAAGTTAAGCATTGCACTGGGTACTTTTAACGCATTACTGATGATTGCAGGTGCTTATTTACTTGCGCAAACTATTCACAACGTTATGTTTGAAGGTAATAATTTAGCCCAAGTTACTCATTTATTATGGCCCTTAGCAGGCATTATTTTATTGCGCGCGGTGTTTTTAGCATTAAGCGAACGCTTGAGTGCATATGCTGCACTTAAAATAAAATCGGCTATGCGCCAAACACTTCTAAATAAGCTCAGCTTACTTGGCCCAAGCTATATAGAACAACACGGCCAAGGCGCTACATTAAATACCCTACATAATGGCGTAGAAGCACTCCACGACTATTATGCTAAATACCTACCTGGTGCTGCTTACAGCGCGCTTATTCCGCTGGCAATATTGGTTGTTATTTTTCCGACAGATTATAAAGCTGGGCTGATATTTTTATTAACCGCCCCGCTCATTCCTTTTTTCATGATTTTAGTAGGCTCAAAAGCCGAAGCTTTAAACCAAAAACGCTGGAAGCAACTTGCTGTACTGGGCAATTACTTTTTTGACCGCGTACAAGGTTTAACTCAACTCAAGCTATTTAATGCAACACGTACCGAGCTTAAACAAATAGCTAAAATTTCAGATGATTTTAGACACGCTACACTCGATGTTTTAAAAATCGCGTTTTTATCATCATTTGCACTTGAGTTTTTAGCCACCATTAGCGTGGCATTAGTCGCAGTAATTATTGGTTTTAGACTGTTTTTTGGCACTCTTGATTTTGCTACTGGCTTTGTGGTGCTACTTTTAGCGCCTGAATTTTATTTACCACTGCGCCAGCTAGGTAGCCATTACCATGCACGTTTACAAGGCATTAGTGCCGCTGCCGATATGGTTGCGATTTTAAATGCACCACTGCCAAGTGACGAAAATGCGTCAGTGACTACAAGCTCGCCTGAAAACAATTTAACTTTAAATGCAATTAACTCCTTAAGTATTACCGACCTTAATTTTATATACCCAGATAGTAACGAAGGCATTAAAAATATAAATTTAACACTGCCAAATAAAGGCTTAATTGCAGTTGTGGGCAGTAGTGGCTCAGGTAAAAGTACGTTGTTTGATTGCCTATTAGGGTTTCACCCTGAGGTGATTAACCACCTATCTATTAATGGGCAGAGTTTAAGTACAACCGATATTACTTACCTGCAAAATAACATTGCATGGATACCACAAAAAGCGACGCTGTTTTACGACACCATTGCTGCCAACATTAAATTGGCCAAACCAACTGCCACACAGCAAGAGCTTGAACATGCAGCAAAGCAAGCTGGTGTGCTTGAATTTATAAATACCCTACCCGATGGTTTTAACACACTGATAGGTGAGCAAGGCGAAGGGCTTTCTGGCGGACAAAAGCAACGCATCGCACTCGCACGTGCATTCATAAAACAAGCACCAGTTTTAGTGCTTGATGAGCCTACAGCGCACCTTGATAGCCAAACAGAGCAGCTTATTCAAGATGCTATTAATGAATATGCTAAAAATAACTTAGTATTAGTCATTGCTCATCGATTAAATACCGTTAAACATGCCAGCAATATCATTGTTATGCACGATGGAAAAATAGCTGAGCAAGGACACTTTGAAACACTTGCAGCGCAAAATGGTGCATTTGCTAACTTACTAAAAACGGCTAAACAAGGGGTTGCGCATGCATAATTTTATTCGCTTATTAAAGCTTTGTGCTCCTCATTATAAAGCTATGCTATTGGGTACATTTTTAGCAACGATTACGGTATTAGCTAATGTGGGCTTGTTGGCTATTTCTGGCTGGTTTTTAGCGTCAATGGCGGCTGCAGGTCTTGCGGGCGTGCAAATGAACTACTTTACTCCAGCAGGAACGATTCGGTTTTTAGCAATTGTACGAACTGCATCGCGCTATGGCGAACGCCTAGTTACTCATAACGCCACGTTTTTATTACTAAGTGAAATACGTACCAATGTATTTGCAACGTTAAGTAAGCTTAACAATGTTGATTTAGCAATGAGCCGCAGCGCTGATCTAGTTAACCGATTACAAAACGATGTAGACGCACTCGACAAATTTTATTTAAACGTTTTACTGCCTATGCTAGTCGCTCTTTTAAGTGTGCCAATCATCATGCTGTTTATGTCGGCCTATAATGGCAACGTCGCCCTTATTTGCTTTACTGGCATTATACTTATTGGTGTGGTTATACCTGCCCTACTCAGCGCAAAGCTCAATAAAAACAGCCACAAAGAAACACAACTTAGTGCACAACTTCGCTCTGAGCTTTCAGATACACTCACAGGACTTAGAGAGCTTAGTATTTATCAAGCCCGTTCGCAGCAACTTAATAAGTGCGACGAATTAAGCGAGCAGTACAATCAGCAATTATTTATTCGCCACAAAGCACTGGCAAACTCAGATGGGTTAAGCTTGTTGGTTGTTCAATTAGCGATGCTTGCTAGCATAGTAACCATAGTCCCGCTGGTTTACGCAAGCAGTATGGTAAATGTAGAACTTGCTATGTTAAGTTTATTTGTACTGGCAAGCTTTGAAAGCGTATTGCTACTACCCAATGCTTTTATAGAGCTTCCTAGTGTATTAAAAGCTGCAGAGCGGTTGTTTACACTTGAAGATAAAGCAGCTAGCTCACAAGTTAAAGATACACATGTAGACGTTGATGAAAACTTTAACTCGCAAAACCACACGCTAGCACTTAACAATATTAGCTACCAATATGGTGAGCAAACAGCACTAACTGATATCAGTTTTGAACTAAAGCCCCAGCAAAAAGTAGCAATTGTAGGTAGAAGCGGCAGCGGTAAAACGACGCTTGTAAATTTACTGACTGGTTTATGGCCTTTACAACAAGGCAGCATAACGCTAAATAATCAAAATAGCGTTGTTAACTTACATTCGTTAAATAATGATATACGCGCAAGTGTGATAAATATATTAGCTCAGCAGCACCATATTTTTGATGGAACACTGAGTGAAAATTTACGTTATGCCGCGCCAAATGCAACTAAAGAGCAAATGATTGAAGCGCTCTCATTAGCGCAATTAAGCCCATGGTTTAATGAACTAAAAGAAGGTTTAAAAACACGATTAGGCACTGGCGGGCGTAATGTGTCGCAAGGTCAGTCTAGACGTATAGCTATTGCACAAGCATTACTTAAAAGTCCGGCTATTTTAGTTCTTGATGAACCAACAGAAGGTCTTGATAATCAGTCTAAGCAAGGGGTAATGCAAGCAATAATGCATGTTATGAATAACGCGAGCGTGCTCACAATTACGCACGATCCCGCTCTACTTGCTCAAATGGATAATGTTGTATGGTTGGAAGGCGGTAAAGTAGTCGCACAAGGCTCTCATAAAGAGCTCAGTGGGGCTTATCCTGGTTATGTTGCGCTAACTACCCGGTTTTAAAACCTTTACTGATACATCAATAACGCCGACCTTAGGGTCGGCTATCTTTTTAAACATACTTTTTGATAAATCAATAATACGACCTCGCACATACGGGCCTCTATCGTTAATTCTTACCGTGACTGATTTGTTATTAGCTAGATTAGTAACAACCACCGTAGTACCAAAATCGAATTCTAAATGGGCTGCAGTGGCGGCTTGTTGGCTAAAGCGCTCTCCGTTGGCGGTTGTTCTCCCGTGGTATTTATCAGCATAAAAAGATGCTTTCCCAACTTGAGTGATTTCTCCAGCAGATGATTTAACAATAGGCTGGCTACTACAAGCGGCTAAAACTGAAGTAATAAAAAGAGTGACAACTAACTTAGGTAAACGCATAGGACGGCTTTTATTATATAAATTACCCGCATACTAACTCAATTACCCTGAGTATTAACTGAATTAGCTTAAAGCAGAGCAATAAAAAACCACCTTCGATTTATCATCTAGGGTGGTTTTTTTAATGCTTAAAGCAAAGCCTGTAATTACCTTACGATGCCGCGCTCTGAGTTTTTAACAAAGTCGACCATCAATTTCACAGCAGGATACTTTGCGGCATCTTCACTAAGCGACTCAATAGCTTCTTCAGCACCTAAGCTTTTACGATAAAATGCTTTGTATGCACGGCGTACAGCCATAATTTCATCACTTTCGAAACCACGACGCTTCATGCCTTCTTTATTGATAGCTGCAGGACCTGCAGGCATACCAATGGTAGTAACAAATGGTGGTACATCTTTGTTAACACCTGAATACATACCAATAAAGGCATGTGCACCAATTTTACAAAACTGATGAACACCCGAATTACCACCAAGGATAACCCAATCGCCTACATGTACATGGCCGGCCACACTTGCGTTGTTAGCAAAAATTACGTTATCGCCAATTACCGCGTCATGTGCAACGTGTGTATAAGCCATAAACAAATTATTACTACCAATTTTAGTAACACCTTGGTCTTGAATCGTACCACGGTGAATAGTGGCACATTCACGGATAACGTTGTTATCACCCATGATTAAAGTGGTTGGCTCGTTGTTGTATTTTTTGTCTTGGCAGGCTTCACCCACAGACGCAAATTGAAAAATATGATTGCCAGAGCCAATAGTTGACGGCCCTTTAACAACAACGTGAGACTCAATAATACAGTTATCACCGATAACAACATCATTGCCAATATAACTATACGGACCAACTGAGACATTGTTGCCTAGTTTAGCGCCAGGTTCGATTATTGCTGTAGAATGGATCACTATTAAAACTCTCTTCTCGCACACATAATTTCGGCACTACACACTATTTTGCCGTCGACTCTAGCTTCTGCAGCAAACTTCCAAATGTTGCGACGTTCTTTTAAAAACTCAACATGAAGATGCATTGTATCACCAGGAATTACAGGTTGTTTAAAACGTGCGTTATCAACAGCAGCAAACAAATATAATTCGTTTTCGCTACGGTTTTCTACTGTTTTAAAACCTAATAAACCCGTTGCTTGCGCCATTGATTCTAATATTAGCACACCAGGAAAAATTGGCTGATTTGGAAAGTGCCCAGTAAAAATTGGTTCATTTATAGAAACATTTTTAATAGCATGTAAAGACTTGCCAGGTGTAAAATCAATAACACGATCAATTAATAGCATCGGGTAACGGTGCGGTAATAAACTTAAAATTTCTTGAATATCAAGGCTATTTAATTCGTTTGCCAAAATAGCATCCTTATTAGTGTTCAACGTTATGACTTAGCCAATGCTTCAAGCGCTTTAAGACGAGATTTCATGTCTGAAAGGTTACGCAAGTGAGCTATTGATTTACGCCATTCTTTGTTTGTTGTATGGGGCATACCAGATGAGTAAATACCTGGTTCGGTGATTGATTTTGTCACCATACTCATGCCGGTAATTATAACACCATCACATACAGACATGTGACCATTAATTGCAACCATGCCACCAATTTGACAGTTCTTGCCAATGGTAACGCTTCCTGCAAGTACAGTGCAGCCCGCTATTGCGGTGCCTGAATTAACTTCAACGTTGTGCGCTATTTGGCACTGATTATCGATAATAACATTGCTATGAATGATGGTATTGTCCAGTGCACCACGATCAATTGTCGTACTTGCACCAATTTCAACTTTGTTGCCTATGATCACTGAACCAAGCTGAGGTATCTTAACCCACTGCCCGCGCTCATTTGCATAGCCAAACCCATCACTACCTACAACACTATTTGCTTGAAACAAACAATCTGAACCAATTTCAACATCGTGATAAATAGTCACACTAGGCCAAAGCTTAGTGCCAGAACCTATTTTAACACGTTCCCCGATAAAACTGTTCGGACCAATTTGCGCGTTGTCACCTATCACTGCATGAGCTTCAATGACTGCGTTAGCACCAATAGCGGCGCTATCACTAACAATCGCTGTTGAATGAACAGTTGCACTTGGATGAATACCCGTCGAGGCTGAGCGTGGTGTTGTATCCATAAATTGCGCTAATTTTGCGTAACTTACATACGGATTAGCAACAATAATTTTGCTACCACTAAAATACTCTGCATCGGCTTGGCTTACTATTACAGCACTAGCTTGAGTAGTCTCAAGTTGCGATCGATATTTTGAGTTCGCTAAAAATGCAATATGCCCAGAATGGGCATTTGCAAGTGTCGCTATTTTTTTTATTTCTAAAGCGCCATCACCCTGAAGTTCGGCGCCTAGAAGTTCCGCAATTTGCGAAAGCGTATAATTTTGCATAGAGTGATTATTTCTTACTAACAGCGGCTACAACTTTAGATGAAAGATCAGTCACTTCTTTAGGATTAAAGTAAATAGTAGTGTCTTTTACTTTAACTTCGTCGAAGTCGCCGTCTTTAGCAATCTCTTCAATTGTTTTGATGATTACACCTTGAACTTTAGCAAGCTCTTGGTTTTGACGCGCTTTAATTTCTTGCTCTAAAGGGCGACCTTGTTCAGCAAGATTTTTTTGCATGCCTTGAATTTTTTCACGCAGAGTATCTTTTTGAGCTTGGCTCATCGTTGTACTTTCACGTTTAAATTTTTCAGCTTCAAAACGAATATCGCCTTGTAACTTTTCAAGCTCTTGACGACGTTCAGCAAACTCAGTTTGTAAAGACTGTTCAATTTTAGCCATTTGAGGAATTTGCTTGTAGATTTCCTGCATATCAACAATACCTACTTTGTGTGCAAATGCATTCACAGAAGTACCCATCATTAACGTTGCTAAAACTGCTACAGCTGTTGATTTAAATAATTTTTTCACAAAAAACTCCTTTAGAAAGTGTTACTAATGTTAAAGCTGATGGTTTTCGTATCGTCATCTTCTTCTTTTTGCAATGGATACGCAAAACTGATCAGCATTGGACCCATTGGAGAGATCCATTGTAATGAAAGACCGGTTGAAACCCTAAAACGCATTGGGTCTGAATAGTCATCTAATTTAGCACGTTCATCAACGCCTAAGTTTTGATAGCGGTCTACGTTAAACTCAGTATCCCATACGTTTGCAGCATCAACAAAGAAGCTAGTACGTACAGAGCTGGTATTTTCTTCATCTAAGAATGGTGTAGGAACAATTAGCTCCATACCTGCCACTGCTTTAGCATTACCACCAATACGACCTTGTGGCACTAGAATATCAAATTCTGATGCACCACCAATGCTACCGGTTGTAGTACCGTCTGCACCTGGCGTACCCGGAATAGACTGCGGTATACGCGACACAGCACGTGGTAATATTGTATTACGGTCAAAGCCACGTAGTTCCATTTCCGTTATACGGAAGTACTCTTGGAATGGAAGTGTTTGCTCATACCCGTTTGTAGAACCATAACCATTACCATAACCAAGTGCTGCACGCGTTGAGAATACCCAACGGTGGTCATTTGATATAGGCCAGTAAAAACGCGAATCGTAATTCAGTTTAAAGTACTGAAGATCTGAGTTAGGCGTTGTTGCTGTTAAGTTTAGAGTTTGACGCGAACCCGCTGTTGGGAATAAACCACGGTTAACGGTGATACGCGACCAGCCAACACTCAGCTCATACTTAGTAAAGTCAAAGCCTGCATCTGGGTTATCTGGATCTAAGAATGTTTCACGAAGTACACGCGTTTGCTCGTACTCTGCAATATCCGAAAGCTCTTCTTTAATCCAACGGGCGCCAAAGTTAACACGATTTACAGCATCAATTGGAAAACCAATATTTGTGCCTAAACCATAACTTTTCGATTTATATTCAACAAGACTGAATTTACTTGCATCGTAGTTTCTGTAAAAGATGCTACTGCCTTGCGATACACCATCTGGCGTAAAGTATGGGTCTGTGTACGATAAGCTTAAGCTTTCAGAACCTGTAGACGTATTAAGGTTTAAACCAATTTGGTTACCTGTGCCTAAAAAGTTAGATTCTGTTACACCAATATTAAACTGCAGACCTAAGTAAGAACCATAAGCAAGACCAGCATTAAAGCTACCTGCAGATTGCTCTTTTACAGTGAAGTCTACATCTACTTGGTCATCCACACCGGGTACAGGCACTACATTAAAATCAACAGTTTCCATGTAAGGTAGGCGTTGAATTTGCAGTTTTGAACGCTCAAGGTTTTGATTAGATAACCATGCGCCTTCAAGTTGTGTCATTTCACGACGAAGTACTTCATCTGCCGTATTTTGGTTACCGCCAACAATAATACGACGAACGTATACACGCTTACCTGGATTAACCGATAGTGTTAATTGTACTTCTTGCTTTTCGTCGTCAATTTCTGGAATTGTACGCACTTCAGCATTAGCGTAACCAAAACGTGCTAAGTAGCTTTTAATAAACTCTTCAGATGAAGTAACTACAGAACCGTTATAAAGCTCACCCGCTCTAAGTGGGATAACACTTTTAATTAAGTCTTCACGGCCAAGCAAGTCACCAATAAAGTCAAAACCTTTAACTTTATATTTTACGCCTTCAGTTAAGTTAGCTGTAACGTAAACTGATTCACGTTCAGGGCTCACTGAAACTTGCGTTGAGTCGATATTAAAACGCAGGTAACCACGGTCTAAATAATAACTGCGAATTTTTTCTAAATCGCCTTCAATGGTTTGCTTTTGGTAACGGTCGCTACCCATAAACTGCCACCAAGGTAAATCTTGCTGCGATTCAGCAAGTTTAAGAAGCTCTTCATTAGAAAAAAGTTCATTACCCACTAAGTTAATTTGGCGGATAGAAGCAGCATCACCTTCATCAAACTCTAACTTAAGTTTAACGCGGTTACGTGGCAGCTTAGTAATACTGATGTCTACTTTAGCGTTGTATTTACCAATGCTGTGGAAAAACTCAACTAAGCCTTTTTCGATACTATCGATAACGGTTTTATCAAGTGGTTCACCTTGGCGAATATCTTGCTGATCAAGAGACTCATTAAGCTGCTCGTCTTTAATGTCTTTATTGCCTTCAAACTCAATAAAGCTGATGGTAGGACGTTCCGTTACTTTAAAAATAACGTTGTTGCCATCACGAAGTGCTTTTATGTTATCAAAGTGCCCAGAACGATAAAGTGACTTTATTGTTTTTGAAATCGTATAGTCATCAACATTATCGCCTACGTTAATAGGAATATGTGTTAGCGCTGCACCAAGTGCTACGCGCTGCAAACCTTCAACTTTCAGGTCTTCAACAATAAAGGAGTTTTGGCCTAGGGCTGCAAAACTTGCACCCAATAAACTTGTTATTGCCAAATGTTTTTTTATAGCCATTTTATTATCTTTATCCTTTACAACTGTATTACCGCATAACACCTTACTAGTGGTGCTTTACAATCGTGTTCTAATTAGTAATTTGCCACGCTGTAACTACAAACGCGATACATCATTGAACAAAGCGAAACATGTTAGAAAAATGAGCAACAAGGCACCCACTTTAAAACCAAACTCTTGTGTCTTTTCAGAGACCGGCTTTTTACGAAAAAGTTCAATTATGTAATACATTAAGTGTCCGCCATCAAGCACTGGTAAGGGTAATAAATTAAATACACCCAAGTTAACGCTTATTAAGGCTAAAAAGCTTAAAAAGGCCACTAACCCATAGCTTACGCTAGTTCCAGCGCCTACTGCAATGCCCACAGGACCACTTAAATTTTTAACCGAAACCTGGCCTGTAATTAAATTACCAATCATGTCAAAACTGAGTGTAATTAAGCGCCACGTTTCTTTTGTGCCTCGCACAATACTATCGAGCGGGCCGTAATGCCTTGTCTCTACATAGCCATCAGGCCATTGCTGTACAACAGGAGCAACACCTAAAAAGCCTTGCTCAATACCGTTATTATCAATGCGCCCTTTAGGGGTAACTGTAATGGCTTGTATAGTATCTTGTCTTTTTACACTAAATTGTAAAGATTTGTTAGCTGATTGCGTAATAAGATTAACTAATTGCTGCCAATTGCTTATTGTTTCACCGTTTACAGCCAAAATTGTGTCGTTAACTTGTAAATTAGCGTGTTCTGCGGCTGAGTCTTTAGTTACGGCGGCAATTGTTAAAGTTGCTTGAGGTCTAAATGGCACAATACCTAACGAACTTAATGGTGGTACGTCTCGCTGGTCAAGCTTCCAACCCTCTAAATTAAGCGTTTTAACGCGTGGTTGAAGGTTTTTATCACGAACAATAACTTCAACGCTTTCTTCGCCTAAGTTAGACATAAGCGCAAACGTGGCATCTTGCCATGTCGTTATGTCATCATCACCAATTTTTATAATATGTTGAGAAGGCATAATGCCCGCCTGCTCTGCGCGACTGCCTTCGGTTATGCTGCCAACAACTGGCTTAACCGATTGCACTCCTACCATATACATCACCGCAAGAGCAAAAATGGCAAACAGAAAGTTAGCCATTGGTCCCGCAGCAACAATAGCAATACGCGCTTGTACAGATTTAGAGTTAAACGACAAGTGTCGTTGATTTGCTGGTACGTCATCAACTCGCTCATCAAGCATTTTTACATATCCGCCTAATGGAATAGCGGCAATCACGTATTCGGTATTATATTTGTCATGCCATTTTAACAGTGGCTTACCAAAACCAATTGAAAAACGCAGCACTTTGACGCCCATTTTTCGTGCAACCCAAAAATGGCCATATTCATGTATGGCCACTAAAATACCAAGCGCTAAAATAAATGAGCCAAGATTCCAAAAAAAATCAAACATATTAATGCGCCACTTTTGTTATAAATTCTGAAGCGCTAATACGCGCTAATTTATCACACTCTAAAATTTCATCTAGGCTTTGCACATTGGTGTAAGTTGCAGCTTCTAGTGTCTGTGCATTTATTTTGTATATATCGGTAAAACCAATTTTACCGTTTAAGAATGCGCCCACAGCTATTTCATTTGCTGCGTTAACCGTTGTTGTCGCGCCCTGCCCTGCACTACACGCATCAATTGCTAATTGTAAATTTGGATAACGAGAAAAATCAGGTTTAGTAAACGAAAAATCACAAATATCAGAGAAGTTTAACGGTTTAACACCCGCATTAATTCGCTCAGGATACGCAAGTGCATGGGCAATTGGCGTGCGCATATCGGGGTTACCCATTTGCGCTAAAATAGAACCATCGTGGTACTGCACCATTGAATGAATGATACTTTGTGGATGAATAACCACATCAATATCACTCGCATCACAATTGAATAACCACTTAGCTTCAATAAACTCTAAGCCTTTGTTCATCATAGTTGCGGAATCTACTGATATTTTTTGACCCATCGACCAGTTAGGGTGTGCAACGGCTTCACTTACGGTTACATCTTTTAACGTATTTATATCACGCGTTAAAAATGGGCCACCAGAGCCGGTAAGCAAAATTTTACTTACGCCATGTTGCTGTAGTTTTTGATCGCCTTTGGCATTTTGTAACGAAGACGGTAGGCATTGAAAAATTGCATTATGTTCGCTATCTATTGGCAGCAAAGTGGCTTTATGTTGTTTAACTTTATCAATAAACAACTGACCTGACATAACTAAAGATTCTTTATTAGCTAGTAGTACTTTTTTACCCGCTTCAACAGCACTTAATGTGGGTAGTAAACCAGCTGCACCTACAATTGCCGACATTACAATGTCAACATCAGGATGAGCACATAAGTCACTCATTGCTTGCTCACCGTGCATAACAAGAGTTTGGCACTGAGTATTAGCTAAATACGCAGATAATTGCTCTGCGGCCTGCTGGTTAGCCATAATCGCATAAAGCGGTTCATGTTCAATACACAACTCCGCCATTTTCTTTGCATTTTGTCCTGCAGCCAAAACAAAAACATCAAATAACTCTTTATTGCGCGACACAACATCAAGTGTACTTAAACCAATTGAGCCCGTTGCGCCTAAAATAACCAGCAATTGCTTTTGGCTCATAAACTAAGAGTCCACGCATAGCACATAACAAACATTGGAGCAGCAGCCGTTAAGCTGTCAATTCTATCTAAAATACCGCCGTGCCCTGGTAAACATCGACCGCTATCTTTTAAACCAGCTTCACGTTTAAACATGCTTTCCAGTAAATCACCTACCGCAGAAAACAACGCAATAAATGCTGTCATTATCGCGTACACAGGCCATACAACTAAATCAACATCGGTAAAGTGACAAAATGCTAATACAAAAATAATAGAAGCGACTACACCGCCTGCTAACCCTTCAATTGTTTTATTAGGGCTTACTTTAGGCATTAACTTATGTTTACCAAAACTTTTACCCGTAAAGTAAGCACCCACATCTGCGCTCCATACAATACCGAGTACCACTAAAATTAGCACCGAACCAAAATGAGTTGATTCAGCATATTGCGCGCTACGTAGTGTATTTAGTGCAAGCCATAACGGCACAAGCGTTAATAATCCTGCAATGCCGCGCATAACTAGGCCTTCATTCCACGCTTTAGCCATTTCTGGGTAGCGCCAAATTAAATAGCTAGCAACAATCCACCAAGCAAACGAAAGCGTAAATACGTAATTTGCATCACCGACTAGCTTGCCATTTTCCCATAATGATTCAATAGGCCAATGTAAATTAAGCAAGGCAAGTAAAGCGCCAATAAACACAACAAAGGCAGCACGTTTAAGCTTGTCGCAAAGGCCCATAAATGCAGACCATTCCCATGCGCCTAATAATACAATTGCACCAGCAAAGTAACTAAATAACGTAAGCGGTGTATAAAAAACCAAAGCCAATGCTAATGGAGCTAGCACTAGAGAGGTTAAAATTCGTTGTTTTAACAAAATGTGACCCTTATTCTATTTAGGTTTGAGCGAGTAATTGTTTTATTTGTTCGCCCGTACAACCAAAACGTCGCTCTCTGGCAACGTAACACGCAATGGCCTCAGCAAATGCTGCTTCATTAAAATCTGGCCAAAGTGTCTCGGTAAAGTAAAGTTCTGCATAAGCAACTTGCCATAGTAAAAAATTACTAATACGAACATCGCCACCAGTGCGAATAAGTAAATCAGGTTCTGCCTGATCTGCCATGCTCATATGCTGTGCTAAGCGCTCTTCTGTAATATCTTCTGCGTTTAGTGTGCCCTGCGCAACTTGCAAAGCAAGTTGTTTTGCCGCATTGGCAACATCCCAACGACCACCGTAATTAGCTGCAACATTTAAACGCAACCCGGTGTTATTTTCAGTCAGCTTATGCGCAGCGTCTACCTTGCTACGTAATCCTTCAGAAAATCGTGATAAGTCTCCAATAATGGTCAGTTTTACATTGTTTTTATGAAGCTTTTTAACTTCCTTTGTTAAAACAAATAAGAAAAGCTCCATTAAAGTGTTTACTTCGTCTTCAGGGCGGCGCCAGTTTTCACTACTAAAAGCAAATAAGGTTAACGATTGTATCCCTAATTTAGTACAAAACTGAACAGATTGACGAACTGCGTCTACGCCTTTTTTATGCCCATACACACGAGGTCTATTTCTAGCTTGCGCCCAACGTCCGTTCCCATCCATGATGATAGCAACATGTTTGGGTAAACATTGCTGTGAAATTGTGTCAGCATCTAGAACCATAAATATCGAGTATTCCATAAAAAAACGCCGCCTAGTATACCCTAGACGGCGTTTCAAAACTAATAATTTTAATAGGTCCTGTCGACCTTTCAGGATTGTAATTTGTTCAATCTAGGGGCGACTTAATCGCGGCGCGAGATTTGTAACCTAGTGGACTAAGCAAAAATCGAGTAACAAAGAGTTAATCGCCCCTAGGCAGAACCCTTTGGGCAGCGCGTGTTTGGTTTTTATGCATCGTTATAGCCTAATTATGGGGAATAACCACACAACATAGGCTCTGCCTTGCCTAAAAACCAAACACACTGCTGCAAATTCAACCTCGAAAGATAAACAGGACCTTACTTAGATTTCCATCAATTCTGTTTCTTTGGCAGCTAATAAAGTATCCATTTCTTTAATAAACTTATCAGTAAGCTTTTGAATCGCATCATCTGATTGACGCGCTTCATCTTCAGATATGTCTTTATCTTTTAATAAACCCTTTACATCGCCATTAGCATCACGACGAATGTTACGAATAGCAACACGACCGCCTTCAACTTCGCCACGTACAATTTTGATTAGGTCTTTACGACGCTCTTCTGTAAGTGGAGGAAGTGGTACGCGAATAACAGTACCTGCCGACATAGGGTTTAAACCTAAGTCAGACGCCATAATTGCTTTTTCAACAGCTTGCGCTAAAGACTTATCAAATACACCAATAGCCAGTGTACGAGAATCTTCAATTGTTACGTTAGCAACTTGGTTTAAAGGCGTTGGTGCACCGTAGTACGACACCATAATGCCATCTAGGATTGCAGGATGTGCACGGCCAGTACGAATTTTAGATAATTGGCTACCTAGTGCAGTTACACTTTTTTGCATGCGCGCTTGCGCGTCTTTTTGAATATCGTTAATCACGGTTTAATCCTAATTATTTGATTATTTCATCTGAGGCTTGTGAAGAAATAAGTGTACCTTCTTCTTCACCCATAATTACGCGTTTTAGCGCGCCTGATTTATTCATGTTAAATACGCTCAATGGCATATTGTGATCGCGGGCTAGAGTAAATGCCGCTAAATCCATAACTTTTAATTCTTTTTCAATGATTTCATTGTAGCTTAAGTGGGTATAAAGCGTCGCATCTGGGTTTTTAACAGGGTCATCACTGTATACGCCATCAACCTTAGTCGCTTTAATTACTGTATCCGCTTCAATTTCGATACCGCGTAAACATGCTGCAGAATCGGTAGTAAAAAATGGGTTACCAGTACCCGCTGCAAAAATAACTACGCGGCCAGTTTTCAATAAACTAATTGCTTCAGCCCAGTTATAAGCGTCACATACACCATTAAGTGGAATAGCCGACATAAGACGACAATTTACAAATGCACGGTGTAGCGCATCACGCATTGCAAGGCCGTTCATAACCGTTGCAAGCATACCCATGTGATCGCCTACTACGCGATTCATACCTGCTTCTGCAAGTGATCCACCGCGTAAAAAGTTACCTCCACCAATAACTAAACCCACTTCTACGTCGAGCTCTACTAGCTCTTTAATTTCTTGTGCCATACGGTCTAAAACTTTAGGATCGATGCCGAAGCCTTCGTCTCCCATTAAAGCTTCACCACTTAATTTGAGAAGAACACGTCTAAAAATAGGTTTGCGATTGATAGTCATAGTATTGGGGCCAACTTTTATTGAATTATGGATAAAAAATAACCGCGCTTATGTTAAACATAAAAGCGCGGTTATTTTAAAGAATTTCTAGCTGCGAAGCAAAACCAAATAGTACTTTAATTGCATCTAATTTCATTATCCTTCACAAATAGTAATCTTACTTAGCTTTAGCAGCAGCAATTTGAGCAGCAACTTCAGCAGCAAAATCTTCTTCTTTCTTCTCGATACCTTCACCAACTTCTACACGTACGAAGCTAGTAACTGTTGCGTTTTTCTCTTTAAGAATATCGCCAACAGTTTTCTTAGGCTCCATGATGAAAGCTTGACCAGTAAGAGAAACCTCACCAGTGAATTTTTTCATGCGGCCAACAACCATCTTCTCAGCGATTTCAGCAGGCTTGCCTTCATTCATCGCGATTTCGATTTGTACTTGCTTTTCTTTAGCAACAACATCGGCTGGTACATCTGAAGGTGTTAAGTATTCAGGGCTAGATGCAGCAACGTGCATTGCAACGTGCTTAAGTGTTTCTTCATCAGCAACACCCGCAACAACAACACCGATACGATCGCCATGACGGTACTCAACTAGGTTTTCACCAGTTACGTACTGTAAACGACGTACATTGATGTTTTCGCCAATTTTAGTAACTAGCTCAACACGGTCTTCTTCAAACTTAGCTTGTAAGTCTTCGATAGAGATAGTGTCAGCAATTGCAGCGTCAGCAACTTTGTTAGCAAATGCTAAGAAGCTTACGTCTTTTGCAACGAAATCTGTTTGACAGTTAACTTCTACTAGTACTGCAACACCAGCGTTTTGCTTGATGATGATAGTACCTTCAGCAGCAATGTTACCTGCTTTTTTAGCAGCTTTAGCAGCGCCACTTTTACGCATGTTTTCAATCGCTAACTCGATGTCGCCATCAGTCTCAGTTAACGCTTTTTTACAATCCATCATGCCAGCGCCTGTGCGCTCGCGTAATTCTTTAACTAGGGCAGTAGTTACAGCCATTAGTAAATCCTCAAATCTGAAATCAGGTTAGATAAGCGGGTTACCCGCTCGACAAGAATAGCAAGTCTTCACCTTAAAAAGATGAAGACTTGATGACAGCTAATTACTCAGCTTCAACGAAATCGTCTTTCTCAGCTTGAGCAACGATGTTATTCTCGCGACCTTCAGTAATAGCAGCTGCAACAGCGCTAGTGTAAAGGCTTACAGCACGGATAGCATCATCGTTACCAGGTACGATGTAATCAACACCGTCTGGGTTAGAGTTAGTATCTACGATTGCAACAACTGGAATACCTAGGTTGTTTGCTTCACGGATAGCAATGTGCTCGTGGTCAGCATCGATAACGAAAAGCGCGTCTGGAAGACCGCCCATGTTTTTGATACCACCAAGGCTCTTTTCAAGCTTTTCCATTTCGCGGTTAAGCGTTAACGTTTCTTTCTTAGTTAATTTCTCGAAAGTTCCGTCTTGGCTTTGTGCTTCAAGGTCTTTAAGACGCTTGATTGATTGACGTACAGTTTTCCAGTTAGTCAACATACCACCTAACCAACGGTGATTTACGAAGAACTGGTCGCTTTCTAAAGCAGCTGATTTAACTGCGTCGCTTGCTGCGCGCTTAGTACCAACGAAAAGAACTTTACCTTTGTTTGCTGCAGCACTTGATAAAAACTTAAGTGCGTCGTTGAACATTGGTACAGTTTGCTCAAGGTTGATGATATGTACACGGTTACGTGTGCCGAAGATGAAAGGCTTCATCTTAGGGTTCCAGTAACGTGCTTGGTGACCAAAGTGAACACCAGCTTGAAGCATATCGCGCATTGAAACGTTTGCCATTTTATAGATCCTCTATAGTTGTTTAGGGTTAGGCCTCCACATATCCCATAGCACCAACACCGAAGTAATTAAACTTCAAATGCACCCAAGTGTATGTGACGATACGTGTGTGTGTTAAAATAAAATTGTGTTTGCCTTAAATACAAAAAATCATTTAAGAATTTATTTGTAAAAAGACGGCGCGCTTTATACCATATTAAAATTAAATACTCAACGTCGCGTGCAAAATTTGTTCGACGATAAATGTTAAAAACTCAACTTTGGAGCCTCAATGAGCGCTATTATCAAGACCCCTGAAGAAATAGAGAAAATGCGCGTAGCTGGGCGCTTAGCGGCCGATGTACTTGAAATGATCGGCCCTCATGTAGTGCCAGGTGTTACCACCGATGAGCTAAATACACTTTGTCATGATTATATTGTTAATGTGCAACAAGCAATCCCTGCTCCGTTAAATTATCATGGCTTTCCAAAATCAGTTTGTACGTCAGTTAATCATGTTATTTGTCACGGAATTCCAAATGACAAAGCATTAAAAGAAGGCGACAGTGTAAATATCGACGTAACTGTCATTAAAGATGGTTACCACGGCGACACATCTAAAATGTTCCACGTTGGTACACCAAACATTCAAGCTAAGCGTCTTGCAGAAGTAACACAAGAAAGCTTATACCTTGCTATTAAAATGGTAAAACCAGGTGTGCGCTTGGGTGATATTGGCTCAGCAATTCAAAAATATGCAGAGAGCTTTAACTACTCAATTGTACGTGAATATTGCGGCCACGGTATCGGCGCAGGATTTCATGAAGAACCACAAATAATGCATTACGGTAAAGCCGGTACCGGCGAGGCCTTAAAAGCAGGTATGTGTTTAACTATTGAACCTATGGTTAATGCGGGTAAACGCCAATGTAAGCTTCTTAAAGATGATTGGACAGTAGTAACACGCGACCGTAGTTTGTCTGCGCAGTGGGAACATACTTTATTAGTGACTGAAAATGGTGTTGAAATTTTAACGCTACGATCAGATGATACTATCGAGCGGATCATAGAACACTAATAAAACCGAAACACTTGATAAGAAAATTCTTATCCGTGTGAAAGGTTCAACAAGGAGCCAGCCCACGTGGCATTACCCAACAAAGTAAAAAAGTTGCTTAGCGATGCAGAGCAACTTAGTGATTATCGCGATTGTTCTAGCTATTTTTATAAATGGTTACATAACGAATTCTCTAAACAACCGGTTGGGAATTTAATTAATGCCCGGGCTGAGTTTATTGACCGCCTACTCATTAAGCTTTTTCATGTTTACGACTTAGCGCGCGAACCTGATTTAGCATTAATAGCGGTAGGCGGATACGGACGTGGTGAGCTACATCCCTACTCCGACATCGACTTTTTATTGCTTGTAACTAAACCGCCAAGCGAAGAAATATGCGAAAAAATAGGCCAGTTTGTCACCATGCTATGGGATCTCAACTTAGAGATTGGTCACAGCGTGCGTACGATAGAACAAGCCATTGAGCAAAAACGTGAAGACGTTACTTTTGCCACCAGCTTGCTCGAAAGCCGCCTTATTTTTGGTAACCACATTGAGTTTGAAAAACTCAAAATGCATATTCTTGAAACGCCAGTATGGCGCTCAGGTGAATTTTTTACTGCCAAAGTTCAAGAACAAAACTTACGCCACAGAAAGTGCCACGGCACAGCGTATAATCTTGAGCCAAACATTAAAGAAAACCCCGGTGGTCTGCGCGACTTACAAACTATTATTTGGGTGGCAAAAAAGCATTTTAGAACCGAAACCCTGCAAGAGTTAATAAGCCACGGATACTTAACTCACGAAGAGTTTCAAGAGCTTTCTGAGTGCCTAGAAAACCTATGGAACATTCGCTTTGCACTGCATTTAGCTGCAGGTCGAGCTGAAAACCGCTTATTGTTTGATCATCAACCGCAAGCTGCCGAAATTTTAGGTTTTGGTAGCGACGGCAAAGCCTCCGTTGAGCGTATGATGAAACGCTTATTTAGAATAATGAGCCGCGTGCGCGAACTGAACCAAATGCTACTTTCATACTTTGAACAAAGTATAATGCCCGAAAGTAGTGCTGTGGCAGCAATTGAACTCGACAGAAACTTTGAGCAAGTAGGTCATCAAATACGCGTAAAAGATCCGTCGGTATTTTTTAGACGCGACCAACTCTTTGTATTGTTTGAGCACATAGCCGATAACCCAGCAATAACGCATATTTACCCAAGTACTATTCGTACTATCCGCCAAGTGCGCCGTCGTTTATTGGGCGATTTGCAAGATTACGCAGCCTGTCGCGAAGCCTTTTTACGCTTAGTTAAACATCCTAACGGCATGGGCCGCGCATTTACGCTCATGCACAAGCACGGCATGCTTGCCGCCTACTTACCGCAGTGGCGTAATATATTTGGGCAAATGCAGTTTGATTTGTTTCACGCCTACACCGTAGATGAGCACACTCACAAATTAATCAAAAACATTTACGAATATTTTGATAAAACAGGCATTAGCGAGTTTCCTATTTGTAGTGAGATAGTCACTCGAATGGACAAACCAGAGCTACTTTATTTAGCCGGTATATTTCACGACATTGCTAAAGGCCGAGGTGGCGACCACTCAGAACTTGGCGCTGTTGACGCAATAGCATTTGCTAAATTACATGGTTTTTCATCGGTGGATGCAAAGCTCGTTGCATGGCTTGTAAGTAATCATTTACTTATGTCTGTTACCGCACAGCGTAAAGACATTAACGATCCTGCTGTAATAAAAGACTTCGCTACACGCGTTAAAACAGAGCGCCAACTCGACTACTTATATTGTTTAACCGTTGCCGACATACGTGCAACCAACGACAACTTATGGAACGATTGGAAAAACACCCTACTGCGTGAGCTCTACTTACACACGCAGCGCGCTTTGCGCCTAGGGCTCGAAAACCCAATGGATCAACGCGACCAAATTCGCGACAAAAAGCACCAAGCTAAACAACGCTTAATAAATCTGGGTTATCAAGAGGAAAAAATTGATTTAATTTGGAGCCGCTTTAAAGCCAACTACTTTACCGCCTTTAGCGAACAGCAAATATCATGGCAAAGTGAGCATTTATTAAGTAGCACAGACTTAAGCCAGCCAAGTGTTGTTGTATCTAACAAAGCTATGCATGGTGGCACACAAGTATTTGTATACAGCCCCTACTCTGGCCCACTGTTTGCCCGATTAGTAAGTGTGATTGGCTCTAAAAAAGCGCAAATACAACATGCGCAAGTACTGACCACAAAAGACGGTTACGTCTTGTTTAGCTTTGTAATACTTGAAGTAAGTGGCGACCCTATTGCAAGTGGTCGAGCGCAATCAATTAAACGTGGGCTTGAGCAAGCACTAAGCGATCCGCGTAAAAAGATTCGCTTTAAAAAGAGCCGCTCTCAACGCTTTAAAGATTTTAATATTAAACCTAAAATTGTGTTGCGCCCACATGCACGCAAAGACCGTAGCTTAATAGAAATTCAAGCCGTCGATATACAAGGTTTACTAACCAAAATAGCCGAAGTTTTCCAAGCGCATTTACTACACATTCACGCTGCCCGTATTACAACGGTAGGTGAACGTGCCGAGGATTTCTTTGTCGTATCTAATAACGAATACCAAGCGCTGACTGATGAAGAACAAGCAAAAATTCATCAGGCATTACGTAAAAAATTCAACGCCGAAACAGAATAGAGGACACACATGTCAGATTTAAAAACGATGATCGAAAACGCATGGGACAACCGCGATAGCATTAGCCCAAGCACAGTATCAAGCGACGTAAAACAAGCCATTATCGACGCACTTGATTTACTTGATAGCGGCGCAGCACGCGTTGCCGAAAAAATATCAGGTGAATGGGTTGTACACCAGTGGCTTAAAAAAGCAGTTTTACTGTCGTTTCGTATTCGCGACAACCAACCAATGAACGACGGCGTAAACCAGTTTTACGACAAAGTACCACTTAAATTTAGCGACTATACGCCAGAGCAATTTCAACAAGGTGGTATGCGCGTAGTACCAAACGCTGTAGCGCGTAAAGGCAGCTTTGTAGGTAAAAACGTCGTACTTATGCCATCGTACGTAAACATTGGCGCATATGTTGACGACGGCACCATGGTTGATACATGGGCGACTGTAGGCTCGTGTGCACAAATTGGCAAGAACGTACATTTATCAGGTGGCGTAGGCATAGGCGGCGTTTTAGAGCCTCTACAAGCTAACCCAACCATCATTGAAGACAACTGCTTTATTGGCGCACGTTCTGAAATTGTTGAAGGCGTAATTGTTGAAGAAGGCGCCGTAATTTCAATGGGCGTTTACATCAGCCAAAGCACCCGTATTTATGACCGCGAAACTGGCGAAATTCACTACGGCCGCGTACCAGCAGGCGCAGTAGTTGTACCAGGCGCACTACCGTCAAAAGATGGCACCCACAGCCTTTACGCTGCAATCATCGTGAAAAAAGTAGATAAACAAACACGTGAAAAAGTAGGCATAAACGCCCTACTACGCTCAATTGATGAGTAACACGTAGGTTGGGTTGAGTGAAACGAAACCCAACGATACTTTGAAGTTAAGTATTTTAGCTAAACTTTAATTGTATATAGAAAAGCTCTAAGCCCTTTGGGTTTAGAGCTTTTTTGTTATTAATAATAGGGTGATAAGCAATAAGTATGATTCACAGTTTCTAATTCGCTAAACTTTTACATAACCAGATTATTACGTTAAATTATTAAAAACTTAAATAGATAAATAATATGCATAACCAAGAACAAGGTAGTTTTTTTGAACTTTTTAAGGATAGACCACTTATTTTTACTTTTGCATGGGTGTTCTGCTTATCAAATTGGAAGAGTATTTGGTGGTTTTTAACTGAGCCTTTAAAATTCAGTATAAAGCTAGATACATATGAACAGTTAGGTTTTGACTTTTGCCTTTGGGTGCCTCTTCTCTGGACAGTCTTTGCTACAATTTTTTACCCATTGACTGTGCATATACCCGATTTTTTTAGAGGTGTGTGGCAAAATAAATATGACACTTTCAAAGCTAATCGAGAGCCAACTAAATTTATAGCTAAAAAAGAATATGAAAAGTTAAATAAACAGTTAAAGGATGAGATTAAAAGTGCTACGGGGGCTATGAATCAAGCTAGGCACCTAAATGACGAACTCACACAAAAACAGGATCGAATAAAGGCATTAACTAGTGAAAAAGATGAACTAAATGATCACCTTCATAAGCTTAGTATACAAGATACAAATACGAAGGAGAAATTGCTAAAAAGCAGTGAGCAATTCGATAGTATGTCAGATAAGTTCAACAATTTATCGCAAGCTCATTTAGATCTCAGTAATACACTGGAAAAGTATAAAGAGCAAAAAGTAGAGATAGAGAAAAAATATAATCAGCTAGTTTCTAAAAATAAAACTTTGGAGAAAAAACACTCTGAACAAATACATGAGTTTTATATGAATTCTCATCAGAAGAATTCAAACTTAAACCTAGCTCCAAGCAAAAAAGCTGAAATAATTAGTAAACTAGAGAAAACAAGCTCAACCCCTACCTATTTCATTGAGAATTACAGTCAAATAATGAACACTCCATTTATTGGTATCGTTATTAATGATTGCTTATATCAAGCTGGCAAATTGATATACATCCCAGATAACTATAAAAATGAAAGTGTGTTCATTAAGATTATTAACTCTTTCGAAGATACTGACCTACTCTATGGTTTTAGATTTCCAGATTCAAATATAATTCATCCGATTCCATATGAAGGTACCCTTGTACCATACACAACTGAAGAAGCTGACTTAAGTAGTAACAAGTTTATCGAACTTGTTACTACCTGGCGTGGTAACCCAGACCTCGCTACGGATGTTTATGAGGTTGAGTTTAGTGATGAAATTGAAAAATATAAAATAGAGTTCTAAAAATTTAATATACTAGAAATCAAATAATTTCAGTTTTACTTAATTAAGTTAATGTAACTTTGCTTGCTATTGTCAGCTAAAAACCCCCTCCCAAAAACCAAAAAAGCACTTATAAAATAAGTGCTTTTATTGGTTTGCTCAATTAGTGTGGTTTACAGCGCGTTAAATACGTCGTCTGTTTTAGCTGCGCAAATAAAGTCGTTTTTGTGTAAGCCTTTAATTGAATGGCTCCACCATGTAACCGTTACTTTGCCCCACTCGGTTAATAAACCTGGGTGATGGCCTTCGTCTTCTGCCATGTCGCCTACTTTGTTAGTAAACGCGATAGCCTGTTTAAAGTTTTTAAATTTATAAACACGCTCAAGCTGCATAATGCCGTCGCGTACTTCTGGTACCCAGTCTGGGATTTTAGTAATTAATTGTGCTAACTCTTCGCCAGATACTTTTGGCGCATCTACATGACAGGCTTCGCATTTTTGTGCACTTAATGAAGACATTCTAAATCCTTACTTTTAGCTTTTTTAGCATTAATATTTAACTGGCTAATTTTTCTTTTGGTGGAAATTTTGGGTCGTGCAAACCAAGCTCTTTAGCTCGCTCAACCAAAGTCATAATATCCATTTGCGATATATCAAACAGATCATGAATCGAATTTATGGTGTAGTACTGTGGTTGCATAATATCAATACGGTACGGCGTACGCAGTACATCAAGCACATTCATTGGGCTAATTTCTGGCGTGTTTGAGTATACGTACTGAGTTTCACCTGGGCTTGATAAAATACCACCGCCGTAAATACGCAGGCCATCTTCGGTTTGCATTAAACCAAATTCAACCGTAAACCAGTATATACGCGCAAGGTATACACGGTCCTTTTTCTGCGCTGCGTAACCTAATTGCCCGTACTTATGCGTAAACTCGGCAAAATCAGGATTAGTTAGCATGGCGCAATGGCCAAATATTTCATGAAAAATATCTGGCTCTTGTAGGTAATCAAACTCTTCGCGGCTACGAATAAATGTAGCTACCGGAAACTGCTTGTTTGCCAGTAATCTAAAAAACTCATCAAAGTCGATAAGTGCAGGTACTGGCGCTACTTGCCAACCGGTAGTGGCTAGTAACACTTCGTTTAGTTCGCTTAACTGCGGAATACGATCGTGCGGCAGATTAATCTTTTTTAACCCTTGCATGTACTCGTTGCAGGCTTTGCCTTCAATGCATGCAAGTTGGCGCGCTACAAGCTCTGACCAAATTTTATTTTCTTCATCACTCCAGTGTATAACACCATTTTCATCTGGTGTTTTGGATGTGTATTTACTTGCTTTAGCCATAAGTACCTTCTTGGGTGTGAGCCCTAAATCGGTGTCAGTGTGATACTCAAACCTAATGAATATCGAATGACCCCATACTATGCAAAAGTGAAGAAAAGTTTAATAGATAGGCTAACATCAGTATTTGGCGCGATCACCTAAATCGTAAAGTTAAAATTACACCTGTGGAACAATAAAAATACAGGCCTTTAAATAAAGGCCTGTAGCTTGCTTTTATGTGTATAGAATTAATTACACCTAACTAATTTTAGTAAAGGCTTGGTTTAAATCACTAATAATGTCGTTAACATCTTCAAGCCCAACCGAGAGTCTGATCAGCCCATCACTTATTCCAGCGGCAGCTCGCTCCTCTGGCGTATAAGGCGAGTGAGTCATAGATGCAGGATGCTGAATCAGTGTTTCAGCGTCGCCAAGGCTTACTGCAAGTGTACAAAGTTTCATACTATCAATAAATTGTGCGCCATCTTGTAGCGTACCTTTTATTTCAAACGCAATAACACCACCAGCGGCTTTCATTTGGTTACCAATGAACTTATAACCTAGGTGCGATTTAAGCCCCGGGTAATATACGGTGCTTACTTGTGGATGCGCTTCTAGATATTCGGCTATTGTTTGTGCGCTTTGACAATGGCGCTCTATTCTAATAGCGAGTGTTTTTAGGCCTCGATTAATTAGCCATGCGTCGTGCGGGCTTATGGTTGCACCAATGTCTTTTAGTACGGTCATTTTAATGTGTGTTATGTGCTCAAGCGATCCACATACAATACCGGCGACTACGTCTCCGTGGCCGTTTAAGTACTTGGTCGCACTGTGCATTATTATGTCGATACCGTATTTTTTGGGCGATTGCAGTAGCGGCGTTAAAAAGGTGTTGTCGACCACACTAATTAAGTTGTGCTCTTTAGCAACTGCGCCAATGAGTGCCAAATCAATCACCGCCATAGTGGGGTTGATTGGCGTTTCTACAAATATCATTTTTGAATTAGGTTTGATGGCAGCGCGTAGTTCGTCCTCGTTGGTCATATCAACAAAAGTGACTTCGATTCCCCAGCGCGGCAACATATGCGAGAAAAACGCAAAGGTACAACCATACAAAGCACTTGAAGCAACAAGATGATCTCCCTGCGATAAAAAGCTCAGTACTGAGGCAGATACAGCCCCCATACCCGTTGCGGTTGCAGCAGCTGCTTCACAGCTCTCTAGTTGAGCAACTTTTTGTTCAAGCTCTGTGGTTGTGGGGTTTCCTAAACGCGTATAAATATAGCCAGGTTCGTCGCCTGCAAAACGCGCAGCACCTTGTGCGGCATTTTCAAAATGAAAGGTAGAGGTTTGATACAAAGGAGAAGTGAGTGCGCCGTGCGGGTCGTTTGCTTTTTGTGGTCCGTGAATACACTGGGTGTTTATATGATGCTTGCTCATTGTAGGCTCATTTTTTGATTATTATGTTTTTGCGATTCAACAATCAAAACGTATGCGCTTACAAACAGCAAGCATGCCGGATGCTCAGATGGCTATTTGTGTAAAAACCATGCAGCGCACGTTTGTACACAAATATTGCCACTGCTAATCTAGTGTGTTGGTTCAGCCTTTTTACGGCTCATAATTTTACCTGCGATGCTTTGCACAGTGCCTTTTAGTAAGCTGCGTTTGTTTTCAAGCCGTGGTAATGGGCGACTAAGCTCCATTGCTTTGTAACCAATACGCGCTGTAAAAATACCGGCGCTGACACCTTGCGCTGCCCGCCCCGAAAGCTTACCTAAAAGCTCAGCACTCAATGCAGTTGCAGCAAGGTCAGACACAAGCTCAGCACTGCCTACAAACATTACTTGTTTTATCAGCATACGGTATAACTTTATACGGCTCGCGTAGCCAAAACCAATGCCATAAATTTTACCAATTTGTTCTATTAACTTAGTACCGCGCCAAAGCACAGCCATCATATCCACCAGCGCAAGTGGGCTTAGGGCAACTAGCAGTGCAGATTCAGTCGCAAAACGATTTATAAGCTTTTTAGCTTTGGTGTCTTGGGTTATTAATAAACTATTGGCGTACAGCGTCATTATTTCTTTGTCGCTGTGATGCGTCGCTACTTGGTTTTTAAAGATTTCAAAGTTATCAAGCTCCTGGTGTTTATTAAGCTTTTCAAGCCAAGGTAATGCACCGCCTACTTGCTCGCTGTTTAAAAGCCTGTCGGCTTCAACTCGGTGCAATTGGTTACGCTTTAAACTGCGCAGCATTCGGTACTCTCGCCACAATAAGCGCCCTATTAGCAGCACACCACTTACAACCGCTGTTAAATAAACACTGCCTAAAATAATTGACTGCTCGAAAGCAAATAATAACGAGTATGCAAACTCTAAAAGCACCAGCACTATAAAACTAATAGCAAAAACACCTTTAAGCGTTTGCCACTTTGACTTTTTGTACACAGGTTCTAGATCTATTTCTGGCTCTAGTGCTTCATCTTCAAGTTCTTCGTAATCACTTTGTCCGTGCTGAATAATTTTTGCAGGTGCTAAAACGGGTTCGTTTTGCTCAATGCTTTGCGTATCTATACGACGCCCTGCTTGAAATGGTTGGTTTGACTCACTCATGTTAATTTGTCTCCTAGCAGGTACTGCATGACATGATCTAATCGAATATGTTTTAGTTGTTTATCGGGGCTCGGTATTGGAGAAAACGATAAAAACTCAAATCCCTGTGCTGGCCACTCATTTTTATTAAGCATCCGCGAGGGAGGTTGCGGCGGTAAATACGTAAGCCAATCAGGCTCGTGTAATGGTTTGCCGTAAATGCAGTCAAGTGTTTGGCCTTTGTCGGCAATTTGGCGCGGCTGCGTTGCTGTAATTGACGACATAGCCATGGTTTCTATTTTTACACCATCAAACTTTAAATGATTACTTTGCTCATGCACGAGCGAATCAAGTAGCAGTGCTAAATCTTTATGGTGCTTAGCACTTATATGATCTGATTTATTAGCTGCAAATAATATTTTGTCTATGTTGGGCTTAAATAAACGTTTAAAAAAGCCTGACTCACCGTAATTAAAGTGTGCGAGTAATTGGTTTATTACACTGCTTTGCTCTTGGAGTGTTTCGTGCCCTTCGTTTAGCGCACTAAGTACATCTACAAGTACGATTTGGCGATCAAAGTGTCTAAAATGCTCATTATAAAATGGTTTTACAACTTCTTTTATATAAGCGTTAAAGCGCTTAATTAAATGCGCTAAATTAGAACCCGCAACGACATCGTCACTATTTACTTCACCCGATACCGGGAAAAACAATAGCAATGGCGCGCCTTGTAAGTCGCCAGGCATTAGCATGCGCCCAGGTTGTAACATGGCAAGTTTGGTGTCTTTTTTAAGCCCGACTAACATGCTTTGATAAAGCTGAGCAATATGGGCAAGTGCGTTTTCATCAACGGGAGCGTTTAAGTCAAGTTGCTCAACGGCCATTAAAAAATCACTTGATGTGTTTACGCGCGAAGGCTGAGTTAATAACGGATATTGCTGCTCGCACCATTGAGCATAGCTTTGCTCAAGCATAGGTAAATCAAGGAGCCATTCACCCGGGTAGTCAATAATATCTAAATAAAGCGTTGATTGCGGCGAAAAGTGGCCGCGCAGCCCTGCATTACTCTGATACTTTATTGCCAAGCGCAGCGTATTAATCCGCTCGGTTGATGCAGGCCATGTAGGCATCCCATCGCTGGGTAATAATGAATTTAGCGCGCGCGTATAATTAAACGTAGGGACTTTTAACGCTTCTTGCGGCACAACTTTAGTGGCCACATGGCGGTGCTCGCGCATTACATCAAAAAAAGGTAAGTTTTTATCGTCTGCTTGGGTTGTTAAGTGTTTAACAAGCGCGGTAATAAAGGCTGTTTTACCACTACCACTTAGGCCCGTTACGGCAAGTTTTACGTGTTGGTCTAAACTGCGATGAAGCGCTTTTTGTGCTTTGCCTTTAATACTTTTAAAGGTCTTTTTTGCAAATGATTGGCTCATAAAGTGTCTTGCACCTAATTTGCCGTAATTTATCACGCTGCAAATAAGGTGCTATTAAATCCTTTAAAGTTTGTTAATTTCACGGCTCACCGTAAACTCGCTTGAAGTTACATGGCGCTCCATATCTTGAAGGCGAGTATCTACACGCGTTAAACGCTCTTTTAAATCTTGCAATGCGCGGCGCGGTGGCTCGCCCTTTTGCCATACTTTAAATTTTACTTCTAGCGGATCGTCAGTTTTAGTTGAGCTTTTAGTTTGCACTGTTGCGGGCTCTTTTTTATCTAAAATGAACCAGGCTGCAATATACGCTACCACAAATAATGGGCCACCCGTTAGCAGTACCGCACTAACAAATATAATGCGAACTAACCATAACTCCATATTAAAGTAGTCACTTAATCCCGCACATACTCCGGCTATTTTACCGCGTTGTGGGTCTCTTAATAATTCGCGTTTGGCACTCATACTTTGCGTCTCCATTGTGGTGACTCTTGATCAAGCAATGCTTCAAGTGTTTCTAACCGATCGGCCATTTTTTCTGCCTTTTGCGCAAGCTCAAGTAATTGGCGATGCTCGTGTTCACTTAAACCTTGGCTTACTTGTTTTTTGCTACGGTAGTGCAAAATTAGCCACAGCGGAGCAACAAAAATCATAAACAAGATAAATGGTGCAACTAGTATCTCTGGATCAAACATAATCCTCTCCTGACAATCCGTTTTGATGTTTTTAAGCTGGGGCACATGGGCCCCATATATTTTTATATGTAATTATTTATCAGCTAGCTTCTTTTTAAGTTCGGCTAGCTCATCATCTATCTTTTCATTTTTTTGTAGATTAGCAATTTCGTCCGCTAACGTCTTTTTACCTAAATCGTAAGACTCAATTTGAGATTCTAGTCCATCAATTTTAGTTTCGTAACGTTCAAAGCGATTAAGTGCGTCTTCTACTTTTGAGCTATCAAGTGTCTTTTTCACTTCAAGGCGCGACTCAGCCGAACGTTGGCGAAGTATAATTGCCTTTTGACGAGATTTCGCATCTGCTAGCTTTTCTTGTAGTGTCGTTACTTCTTGCTGTAGTTTCTCAATATGAGACTCTACATGTTCAAGTTCACTAGCGACTGAAGCAACGGCATCTGCCGACTTTTGCTTTTCAAGTAGGGCTGAACGCGCTAAATCGTCTCGGTCTTTACTTAAAGCCAGTTCGGCTTTATCTTGCCAATCGCTTACTTGTGCTTTAAGCGTATCTAAGCGGCGTACAATTTCTTTTTTCTCAGCTAATGTTTTAGCTGATGTAGAACGTACTTCAACAAGCGTATCTTCCATTTCTTGAATAATCAGACGAACCATTTTTTCTGGGTCTTCTGCTTTATCTAAAATGGCGTTGATATTAGAATTAACAATATCTGCAAAACGTGAAAAAATTCCCATAACATTTACCTCTGTAATTAAAACTTAGTTAGTCTGCTATAACTAGTATCAATATGCTTGCCAACTTTTTAAAAGTTAAAATACACTTTATTTTCATTGCGTTAAACTAAATATACAAATTTCTTTAGTTATCCCTACTTATGAAATACACTAACTGTTAGTAAAAATGACCAAGAGTTAGGAAATATGAGTCAATATCGCCAACAGGATAATTTACTCGGCCAATCAGATAGCTTTCTGTCTGTATTAGATCAGGTATCGCAACTGGCTAATTTAGATAAACCGGTACTTATTATTGGTGAACGCGGCACAGGTAAAGAGCTAATAGCAGCACGCTTACACTTTTTATCAAAACGTTGGGACCAAAACTACGTAAAACTTAACTGTGCAGCACTTAACGAAAACTTACTCGAAAGTGAATTGTTTGGCCACGAAAGCGGTGCTTTTACGGGGGCAAGCAAACGCCACGAAGGTCGTTTTGAACGCGCTAACAGCGGCACACTGTTTTTAGATGAATTAGCTAATACCTCAGCTATGGTACAAGAAAAATTGCTGCGCGTTATAGAATACGGTGAGTTTGAACGTGTTGGCGGCAAACAAACTGTAAAAGTAGATACACGCTTAGTGTGTGCTACAAACGAAGATCTTCCTTATTTAGCTGAGCAAGGTGAATTTAGAAGTGACTTACTCGATCGCCTTGCCTTTGATGTAATTACCCTGCCGCCACTGCGCGAACGCCAAGACGATATTATGCTTCTTGCTGAGCAGTTTGCGATGAATATGGCGCGCGATTTAGAGTGGGAACTCTTTAGCGGTTTTACCCGAAGCGCAACAGAAACACTGCTTAGTTATGATTGGCCTGGTAATATTCGTGAACTTAAAAATGTGGTTGAACGCAGTTTGTATCGCCACGGTAGTGAACATATCCCCGTTCACCAGATTATTTTAGACCCATTCGATAGCCCATTTAGACCAAAAGCGCGCATTAAAGCACCTATAGCGGCTCAAACTGTTAATGCCGAGCCTATTGTTGTTGCGCCGCCGATTACTCAAACAAGCAATGATTCAGCCGTTGATATTCAATTTCCGTGCAGCTTAAAAGAGCGTTCTAACGACTTTGAAATAAACATGATTAATAAAGCGCTCGAACATAGCCAATTTAATCAAAAGAAAACTGCAGAAGTACTTGGTTTAACGTATCATCAATTACGTGGTTATCTTAAAAAATACAACTTGTTGGATCAACAATAGTCAGAGGTTATGCGGGTGCATAAATTATTACTTGTTTTGCTTGCCACCACTTTAGTTGGTTGCCTTGATAGCAAAGAAGAAATCATAGAAGAAAAAAACCAAGGCTTAGTTTATTGCGCTGAAGCTAACCCTGTGTCGTTTAATCCGCAAGTCACGACCACCGGTTCAACTATTGATATAATTGCTAACCAATTATACGACCGTTTAATTAGCATTGACCCTGTTACGGCAGAATTTCAAAGTGAGTTAGCAACCGATTGGAAAATTAGTAAAGATGGTAAATCGGTTACCTTTACCTTGCGTAAAGATGTAAAGTTTCATACAACTTCTTATTTTACCCCATCGCGGGATTTTAACGCCGACGACGTTATATTCACCTTTAGCCGATTATTCGATGTATACAATCCATATCACTTTGTGGGCGATGCTAATTACCCGTATTTTCAAAGTGTGGGAATTGATCAACTCATTCGTAAAATTGTGCGTGTGTCTGACTACCAAGTGCGTTTTGAACTGTTTAATCCTGAAAGCAGCTTTTTAGCTAATATGGCCACCGACTTTGCCGTGGTGCTTTCAGAAGAATACGCCATGGAACTTAAGAAAAAAAACGAAGAAAACTTATTTGATCAGTACCCTATTGGCACTGGTCCCTATATTTATAAAGAATACCGCCGAGATCACCTTGTACGCTTTTACCGTAACCCACTTTATTGGAAGCACGACGTTGCACTTGAACAATTGGTTTACGACATAACCCCTAACGGCACTACGCGTATAGCAAAAATGCTGACTAAAGAGTGCGATGTAACGGCTCATCCAAGTAGTGCGCAATTGAGTATTTTAGCGCAACGTGATGATATAAACGTTGAAAAAGAAACGAACTTAAACATAGGTTATTGGGCGTTTAATACAGAACGTGCCCCGTTTGACGACTTGCGCGTACGCCGAGCACTCGCGCATGCAATAGATGTAGATAAAATAATGCAGGCGGTTTATTACGGTAATGGTACTCGCGCACAATCTATTTTGCCGCCAACCTCTTGGGCGTTTGAACCACAAGAAGATATACCTACGTTTGATCCAGAACTTGCTAAAAAGTTACTTATTGAAGCAGGCTTACCTGATGGCTTTGATATGACGATATGGGCTATGCCGGTGAGTCGTATTTATAACCCTAACGCGCGTAAAATGGCTGAGCTTATGCAAAGTGATTTACGCAAAGTGGGCGTTAATGTAAGCATTGTAGAATATGAGTGGAACACGTTTATTCAACGTATTGGCGAGCACAGGCACGACAGTGTATTACTTGGTTGGGCCGCAGATACACCCGACCCTGATAACTTTTTTAGCCCACTGCTAAGTTGCACCGCTACTTTTAGTGGTAAAAACCCAGCAAACTGGTGTAATCCCCAATTTGACTTATTGCTCACTCAAGCGCTAGACACCACTGATTTAAACAAACGTAAAAAATACTACGAAGACGCACAAAGCTTAATTATTCAAGAGCTGCCGTTGTTACCTATTGCTCATGGCCTGCGCTTTCAAGCGAGTAGCGCCGATGTGGAAGGTATAACACTTGGCCCGTTTGGTGCTATTTCGCTTGCCAATGCGAGGAAAAAATAATGATCTTAGATTATATTTTACGTCGCCTTGGTTTATTCTTTTTTATGATACTGATGCTCAGCGTATTTACGTTTTCACTAGCGTATTTATTTCCCGGTGACCCGCTAAGTAATTTAAGTGGCATACCAAGTAGTAACTTTGCACAGCATAGTGAGCTTGAAGACAAATATTTATATAACAGCAATTACTTTATGCAATACATTGCCTTTTTAGGGCGAATATTTCAGGGTGATTGGGGGCTTTCGTTTGCCTCTGGTAATAGTGTGTTTAGCCATATTGTTGATTTGTTACCGGCTACTTTAGAGCTAAGCGTATACGCATTAATTGTATCGGTTGTTATTGGTGTACCGACTGGCATTTTAGGCTCTGGGTATCATAAACGTTGGCCAGACAAGCTTATAAATTCCACCACTATGGTGGGTTATTCAATGCCTGTATTTTGGCTCGCATTGTTATTAATAATGGTTTTTTCATTAAAGCTTGGCTGGTTTCCTATGTCGGGAAGAATGGGGCTCCTTTACGAAATACCCGCCAGTACTGGTTTTATTTTAATTGATATTGCACTGGCTGGCTTTCCATATAAAGGAATGGCCTTTGTTGATGCGCTGCGCCATTTAACACTTCCGACTATTGTACTGGCTATGTATCCAACCACTGTATTAGTGCGCTTTACTCGCGAGTCTATGCTTAAAGTAATGGATCAAAACTTTATTAAAACAGCTAGGGCAAAAGGCCTTAACCGCCGCCAACTTATCATGCACCATGCACTGCGTAATGCATTACTGCCGGTAATTAAGCAAATTGGTTTGCAATTTAGTACGCTAATAACGCTTGCGATGATTACCGAAGTTATTTTTTCGTGGCCGGGTATTGGCCGATGGTTAATCGATAGTATTTATCAGCGTGACTTTCCTGCAATTCAAGGCGGGTTAATGGCAGTGTCTTTATTTGTTATTTTAGCTTCTATTACAGCTGAGCTTACTTACACTTTATTCGATCCACTCTCGCGGAATCAGGCCCATGGCAAAGTTTAATTTATTTTCTGAAGAGTCGAATAAATCGCCACTGGCGCGATTTTGGCGAAAGTTTAAAAATAACCACCCTGCTTTGGTTGGTTTATGGATATTTATGGCGTTTGCACTATTAGCCGCCACCGCTCCTTTTTTAGCCCCGTATGGTGTAAACCAACAACACACTGATGCACTGCTTATTCCGCCATCGTGGCGAGAAATGGGCGATGTACGCTTTCTTTTAGGTACCGATGATTTAGGCCGTGATGTACTCTCGCGCTTAATGAATGGTGCTACGTATACGTTTGGCCTCTCTGTTGTAGCCGCCCTAATCACGACTATTTTTGGTGTGTTAGTGGGTACTTTTGCAGGGATTAGTAAAGGGCTGCGTTCAAGCTTTTTAAATCACTTGCTTGATATAACGCTTTCTATTCCTTCTTTGTTACTGGCAATAATAATAATCGCCATACTCGGCCCGGGTTTAATGAATACCGTATGGGCAATTATTTTAGCATTACTGCCGCAGTTTATTCACTCAGTGCGTAACCTGATTGTTGATGAATTAAGTAAAGATTACATTACTGCGTTTAGACTAGATGGTGCGTCTAATTGGCATATTATATCGCGTGGTATTTTTCCTAATATTTATGAGCATATTGTGGTTATATTCACGATGGCGCTTTCTACCGCTATATTAGATATTTCAGCACTGGGATTTTTAAAATTAGGGGCTCAGCCACCGACGACCGAATGGGGCGCAATATTAGCCGAAAACCTAGGCCTCATTTATTTAGCACCGTGGACTGTAGCGCTACCTGGTATACTGTTATTTTTAGCCGTGTTATCTACTAATTTAGTAGGCGATGGCCTGCGACAAGTGCTAAAAGCACGTAAGGCTGATTAAATGCAATTACTCGATGTTCGTAACTTAACAATTGAACTACGTACCTCTGAAACTGTAATTAGAGCCGTAGACAGAGTGAGTTTTAGCTTAAAAGAAGGCGAAGTACATGCGCTTGTGGGCGAGTCTGGCTCTGGTAAAAGCCTAATAGCAAAAGCGATTATTGGTGTATTGAACGAACGCTGGGACATTACTGCCGACCGTATTCATTGGCGCGGCGTAGACTTAATGCGTTTAAGTCCAGAGAAACGCCGTAAAATAGTAAGCCAAGATATAGCGATGATCTATCAAGATCCAAGTCGCTGCCTTGACCCAACCGCTAAAATATTTGACCAAATTGCCGAAACATTGCCAGAGATCGCAACTAAAGGTTTCTTTTTAAAGCGCAACCGCGAGAGAAAAGACAGAGTAAAAGCGCTTATTCATAAAGTGGGCATTAAAAACCACGAAGCAGTACTAAGTAGTTACCCTCATGAGCTCTCAGAAGGCGTATGTCAAAAAGTAATGATTGCAATGGCCATTGCCCGCACTCCAAAGCTATTGATAGCAGATGAGCCAACTACAGCGCTTGAGAGCACAACTCGCGCACAAGTATTTAGATTACTAAAAAGCTTAAACCAACTTAAAAATATGTCTATTTTGATGATCTCTCATGAACTTGAAGAGATTGCACATTGGTCGCATGGCATTCATGTTTTATATTGCGGGCAAATGGTTGAAGCAGGCCCAACCCATGAAATATTCAAACAGCCTCGCCATCCATACACGCAAGCATTACTAAAAAGCTTGCCAGACTACGAACAAGGTTTAGCGCATAAAGAACCTTTTTATGCACTTAAAGGGACTATCCCTACCCTGCAACATTTGCCCATTGGCTGCCGCCTCGGACCGCGTTGTCCGCAAGCACAAAAAGCCTGCGTGGTAACTCCCACCCTTACTAAGCATCATGGTCATAGTTATGCGTGCCATTTTCCGTTAATTAAGGACATGAAATAATGCAGCCACTGTTAAAAGTACAAGCGCTTTCAAAAACATTCAATGTGCGAGCAGGGCTTTTTTCACGTAAAAAGTTTGAAGTACTTAAAAATATTTCGTTTTGTGTCGGTAAAGGCGAAAGTATTGCCATAATTGGTGAAACAGGTGCAGGTAAAAGTACATTAGCAAAACTACTTTCAGGAGCTGATACTGCTGATAGCGGGCAAATTTTGCTCGAGAATAATATTATCGAAGATAATGGCGTACGCGATAATCAATGCCGGGATATTCGTATGATTTTTCAAGATTCAGCTGCATCGCTCAACCCGGGGTTGACCATTGGCGAAATGCTTGATGATTGCCTGCAATATAATACTGAGCTTGATGCTAGTGAACGCACTGAAAAAATTGATGCAACGCTTTCAAAGGTGGGTTTGTTAATCGATCATAAATACTACTACCCGCATATGTTTAGTGTGGGGCAACTACAGCGTGTTGCGTTTTCTCGTGCATTAATTTTAGATCCTAAGGTGATTGTGCTTGATGAAGCCGTTTCGTCTTTAGACCCTTCTATACGCGCGCAAATAGTGAATTTATTACTTAAGCTGCAGCGCGACACAGGCCTTACGTATGTGATGATCACCCATCATTTAAGTCTAGTGCGCCACATCAGTGATTATGTGGTTGTACTCGATAAAGGCGAAGTAGTTGAATACGGCCCTACTGAAGATGTTTTTCAAAACCCCCAATCAAAAGTAACGCAGCGATTACTTAGCTGCTAAACGCAGCCTAGCGTGTAATGTAATCTCCTTTATGAAGGTCTTTGTTAAATGCGCAATTTAACAACTAAAACCATAAAGAGGATCTATGCTAAAAAAAACATTACTCACAGGCATTTCATCATTAGCGTTACTACTGCTATCAACAACCTCAATAGCTGACGAAAACTCTAGCTCTAAAAGTTGGGTTGGTGGCGTTGATCATTTAGGTTTAACCGTATCAAACTTAAATGCATCCAAAGCATTTTTTACTGATGTACTTGGTTTTAAAACGCTAGGAAGTGATCCAACCTACCCCGCTTATTTTTTATCAAACAATAAAATAACCATTACATTATGGCGCGTAAAAAATGATGAAAAACGTGTGGAGTTTAATCGAGCAGAAAATGTGGGCTTACACCATTTAGCACTCAGTGTAGAAAGTATCAAAAAGTTAAGCGAGCTACATACACACTTAGAAATGCAAAATAATATTACTATAGAGTTTGCACCAGAAAACTTAGGTAAAGGTCCAACCCAACATATGATGATAAGAGAGCCTAGCGGCAATCGGATTGAGTTTATTGCCAGAGGTAATTAATACCAATCCGCAATAATACTTAATTAAGCGAATTGGTAATATACCAACTTTATTTAAGACAATAAAAAAGGCGCTTTAAAAGCGCCTTTCTTTATGAGCTAAAATTAATTATTCAACAGTTTGTGTAGCCGTTGGTAAGTTAAGTTCAGCATTGGCTTTAAGCGCTTCAATAAATACCATGTAGTTTTTATTAGCTTGCGCCATAGTAATGCTTTGTTTTGCTTGAGGGTCAATATTAGCTGCAACTTGTGCATCTGTTACCGACTTAAGCGCAACAATTGCTGCATCACCATTATTTAAATTAACAAGCTCAACTACCGCAGAATCTGCTGGGTGAGCCATTTTAAATGCTTGAGTCACAATAGCAGGTGAAACAGTGTAGCTTTGACGTGTTAACTGCGCTTCTTGACGAACCGTCAAGCTTTGCTCGTTTGCTACATCGTTTAAGCTCTTACCTGCTTGTACTTCTGCAAATAAGCTACGCGCTTTTTCTTTAGCAAGCTCAGATAATTTTTCATTAACTAAACGCGCTTTAATTTGCTCGCTTACTTCATCCAGCGGTTTAGTAGCAGCAGGTTTATGCTCGTTAATACGAACAATAATTGCATGCTCCTCACCAAGCTCAATAACTTCAGAGTTTACTTTATCTTCAAGTAAATCAACTGATGTTAGTGCTGTTACAACTGCAGGGCTGTTTAAAGGCTCTGGTAGAGCATTAAGTGCTAAAAGAGGTGTAGATTTAACTTCCACTTCAGCAACTTCTGCAGCGTCGTCTAAGCGGTCTGAAATTTCAAATGCAAGTGCGCCCATTTCTGTTTGCTTTTCGTAAAACGCATCTACTTTTTCAGCTTGTTCTAATTCAGCACGTAAGTCAGCTTTAACATCGTCATACGCTTTAACTTGTTGTGGTTGAATGTCTGTAAGTTTAATTATGTGATAACCAAACTCAGAAGCAACAACCTCAGAAATGTCACCTTTGTTTTGCAGTGCGAAAGTCGCATCTTCAAATGCAGGGTCCATTACGTCACGTTCAATCCATTCAAGGTCGCCGCCCATTTCGCCACTAACGATATCGTCAGATGATGATTCTGCTAACTCAGCAAAGTCTGCACCTTGCTCTAGTTGTGCATGAAGTGCATTGGCTTTTTCTTTTGCTGCATCATCGTCTTCACTGTTATCAATTAAGATATGTGATACGCGACGCTTTTCTGGCTCAACGTACTGCGCTTTGTTTTGCTCGTAATACGCTTTAACGTCATCCTCGGTTACCGATTCAACATTAATATCTGCTGCTTTAAGCTCAATATAACTTACTGAAATAAGCTCTGGAGATAAAAATTGTGATGCGTTTAGCTCGTAGTAATCAGACACTTCTTGCTCTGATACTTCTACGTCCGCGGCAAGCGCTTCTTTATTAATGACTAAGTAGTCAATACTACGAGTTTGCTGCTGCAGAGCAATTGCGCTTTTAAGCTCGCTCTCTAGGGCAAAGTCTGTACCTGCAACAGCAGATACTACCTGACTACGTGTCATATCTTTACGTAAGTATTCACGAAAAGCATCTGGTTGAAAGTTCATTTGACGAATTACTTGTAAGTAACGATCATTATTAAACTTTTCACCAATTTGAAAGTACGGTAGTTCTAAAATTGTTTTACGTACACTTTCGTCGCTTACGCGAAGGCCTAAATCAGCTGCTAGCTGTGATTGCAATTCTTGTTGTACTAAGCGGTCAACTACACCTTGGCGAATTTGCGCCATGTAATTTGGATCAGCGGCAATTTGTGTAAAATATTCACCAAATTGTTGCTCTAAACGGCTACGTTCATTTTGGTAAGCACGGTTAAAATCGGTTTGACTAATTTTAATTCCATTTACTTCAGCAACGGGTTGTTCTGTGGTTTGACCTAAGTAACTACCGATCCCTGCTAAGGCAAAAGATAAAATCACCGCGCCTAAAATTATTTTGGCTACAGGTCCTTGCGAACCTTCTCTGATTTTCTCAAGCATTTGTTTATCTCTTTTTGATCAAGGTATTTTACCTTGTCACATGTAAAAAAAGCGTATCTTACCAGATACGCTTTTTCACTTGAAGTAACTGGCGGTAAAGTTACTTAATTCATCTGTTGTGGTGAATCAGTAACTTTACACTCGCCATAACTAATGTGTTTAAAACAGTGATTAGTTTACTGCGTCTTTAAGCGCTTTACCGGCTTTAAAAGCAGGAATAGTTGCAGCAGCAATTTGGATTGTTTCACCAGTTTGCGGGTTACGGCCTGAACGTGCAGCACGGTCACGTACTGAGAAAGTACCAAAACCAACAAGTGCAACTGAGTCGCCTTCTTTTAGCGCGCCAGATACAGATTCGATGAATGAATCTAGTGCACGACCTGCAGCCGCTTTAGAAATGTCAGCATCAGCTGCGATTTGATCGATTAATTGAGATTTATTCACAATATCATCCTCTTTCATTGTTATTATCAAGAGCGATGGTTTTTTAAACTAACATCACTTTTTTGAAAATTGTAGAGCAAACTTTTAATGCTCACATGATTATATTTTTCTTAAGCCTACGCCCCATAAGGGCTAGGCTTGAAAACCAGTGCTTAACTTATCATACCGTTTAGATTTGAAAAGCCCTAAAAAGCACTTTTTTTAGCTTTTTTCTTGGTTTTTAGGTGTTTCGACCGAAAAACTCTCAACAGGATGCACTAAAGCAAGCTTTAACACCTCGTCAATCCAAGTAACAGGGTGAATATCAAGACCTGCCAGCACGTTCTCTGGAATCTCTTTTAAGTCACGTTCGTTAATTTTTGGAATGATTACTGTTTTAATTCCACCACGATGCGCCGCCAATAATTTCTCTTTTAAGCCACCAATAGGAAGTACTTCACCACGTAGCGTAATTTCACCGGTCATTGCAACATCTGCTCGTACAGGGTTACCCGTTAAGCTAGATACAAGACCTGTTACCATTGCTGCGCCCGCACTAGGACCATCTTTTGGTGTTGCGCCCTCAGGTACGTGTACGTGAATATCACGTTTTTCGTAAAAGTCGCTATTAATACGAAATGTATCTGCGCGATTACGTACTACCGTCATTGCCGCTTGAATCGACTCTTGCATCACATCGCCCAGTGAACCGGTATAAGTAAGTTTACCTTTACCTGGTACAGCCGCACATTCGATTGTTAGCAAATCACCGCCAACTTCTGTCCATGCTAAACCTGTAACTTGACCAATACGGTCGCCATCTTCAGCTTTACCATAATCAAAGCGTTGCACACCTAAAAAGTCTTCTAGGTTATCTTGATTGATAGTCACTGTTTTAGTGTCTTTTTCAAGTAAGATATTTTTAACTGCTTTACGGCATAGTTTTGAAATTTCGCGCTCTAGGTTACGTACACCCGCTTCACGTGTGTAGTAACGGATAATGCCAATAATTGCACTATCTTCGATAACTATTTCAGACTCTTTTAAGCCGTTACGTTTTACTTGTTTAGTAATTAAGTGCTCTTTTGCAATGTTTAGCTTTTCATCTTCGGTGTAACCCGATAAGCGAATAACTTCCATACGGTCCAGTAATGGGCCAGGAATGTTAAAGCTGTTTGATGTTGCTACAAACATAACATCAGATAAATCGTAATCTACTTCAAGGTAATGATCGGCAAAGTGGCTGTTTTGCTCAGGATCAAGCACTTCTAATAGTGCTGATGCTGGGTCGCCACGCATGTCTGATGACATTTTATCGATTTCATCTAACAAAAATAATGGATTTTTAACGCCCACTTTTGTCATGTTTTGAATTAGCTTACCTGGCATTGAACCAATGTATGTACGACGATGACCACGAATCTCAGCTTCATCACGTACGCCGCCAAGCGCCATACGAACATACTTACGACCAGTTGAACGTGCAATAGATTGACCAAGTGATGTTTTACCAACACCTGGAGGCCCAACTAAACATAAAATTGGCCCTTTAAGCTTATTAGTACGCTGTTGTACCGCGAGGTACTCAATAATGCGTTCTTTTACTTTATCTAAGCCGTGGTGATCGCTATCAAGAATTTTTTGCGCGCCCGCTAAGTCTTTTTTCACTTTAGAGCGTTTTTTCCATGGCACATTAATTAATGTGTCAATGTATGAACGCACTACAGTCGCTTCTGCAGACATTGGCGACATCATCTTAAGCTTATTAAGCTCTGTCGTCGCTTTGTCTTGTGCCTCTGCTGGCATACCCGATTCTTCGATGCGTTTTTTAAGTGCTTCAAATTCGTCAGGTACATCGTCAAGCTCACCCAGCTCTTTTTGAATGGCTTTCATTTGCTCATTGAGGTAATACTCGCGCTGAGACTTTTCCATCTGCTTTTTAACGCGGGTACGAATTTTCTTCTCAACTTGCAGTAAGTCTATTTCGCCTTCCATTAATGCCATTAAATATTCAAGACGTTCTGTAACGCTTGAAATTTCTAGCACTTTTTGCTTTTCAGGTACTTTAAGCGGCATATGGGCTGCCATTGTATCGGCAAGGCGTGCTGGCTCATCAATACCTGAAACTGAAGTTAGTACTTCAGGTGGAATTTTTTTGTTTAGCTTTACATAGCCTTCAAACTGGCTAATTGCGCTACGAATAAAAATATCTTGTTCTTTCTCGTCTACCGAATCAGATTCAATAAATTGAGCATTAGCAACAAAAAAGTCATCGTTATCTACAAATTCTTCAATTTGTGCGCGCTGTGTACCTTCAACTAAAACTTTAACTGTACCGTCTGGTAATTTTAATAACTGAAGTACAGTGGCAATAGTACCGATACGATAAATATCATCTTGCTCTGGTTCATCTACAGTTGCATCTTTTTGTGCAACCAAGAAAATTTGTTTGTCTTTGTCCATTGCCGCTTCTAGGCATTTTATTGATTTTTCACGGCCAACAAAAAGCGGGATCACCATGTGCGGGTATACCACAACATCGCGCAGTGCAAGGACTGGGATTTCGACTCGGTCGGTTCTCTCAAGCGTCATTATAGTTTCTCTTCGCACTTCATTTATTTTAAAGATTACTCAAGTATATGGGGATAACCTAATTAAAGTTCAACAATTTTCCCATACTCGATTAAATTAATTATAAAAAAAGGAGCCTAAGGCTCCTTTTTTCATTCAAATAGCTTAAAAACTATTCTGATGCAGCTTTATCTTGTTTATTATTTTCATAAATCAAGATTGGGTCTGACTCACCTTTAATAACGGTTTCATCAATAACCACTTTGCTTACGTCATCCATTGAAGGAAGTTCGTACATAGTATCAAGTAACACACCTTCAACGATTGAACGAAGACCACGTGCACCTGTTTTACGCTCCATTGCTTTGTGGGCAATCGCAGCTAAGGCATCATCGCGAAACTCAAGTTCAACGTCTTCCATACCAAACAATACTGAGAACTGTTTAGTAATCGCGTTTTTAGGTTCACTCAATATTTGCACAAGAGCAGCTTCGTCAAGTTCTGTTAACGTAGCAACTACTGGCAAACGACCTATAAACTCAGGAATTAAGCCGTATTTAACTAAATCTTCTGGTTCTACGTCTTTAAAAGTTTCACTTAAAGAACGACTCGCCGCAGATTCTTTTACGCTAACGCCAAAACCGATACCGGTATTTTTATGGCTACGTTGCTCAATTACTTTATCTAGGCCTGAAAATGCACCACCACAAATAAACAAGATTTTAGACGTATCTACTTGTAAAAACTCTTGTTGTGGATGTTTACGACCACCTTGCGGTGGAACAGAAGCAACGGTGCCTTCAATCAGTTTAAGTAGCGCCTGTTGAACGCCCTCACCCGATACATCACGTGTAATTGACGGGTTATCTGATTTACGAGAAATTTTGTCAATTTCATCAATGTAAACAATGCCACGTTGCGCTTTTTCAACATCGTAATCGCATTTTTGTAAAAGCTTTTGAATGATGTTTTCAACATCTTCACCTACATAACCTGCTTCGGTTAATGTAGTGGCATCGGCCATAGTAAACGGCACATCAAGTAGACGCGCTAATGTTTCTGCAAGTAATGTTTTACCACTACCTGTTGGGCCGATAAGCAAAATATTACTTTTACTTAATTCAATGTCTTGCTTAGTCGATTGGTTACGTAGGCGTTTATAATGGTTATAAACGGCAACAGACAATACTTTTTTAGCATGATCTTGACCAATAACATAATCGTCTAAGTGTTTACGAATTTCTTTTGGTACAGGTAGTTTGTCAGACGTATCATGCTTAGGAGCAATGTCTTTGATCTCTTCCCTGATAATATCGTTACACAACTCTACACATTCATCACAAACGTATACTGAAGGGCCTGCAATTAATTTACGCACTTCATGTTGGCTTTTGCCACAAAAAGAGCAGTATAACAATTTATTACTTTTGTCGCCGTCTGTAGGAGTGTCAGACATTCAGCTACCTCATTTTATTACGTTGGCCACCAAAACTGTTGGCGGCTATTTCAATACGCTTTAACTATACCAAAATTTATTGGTTTTCGCATAGTAACTCAAAGTGGCAAACAGGCAATCCTGTTCGCCAAGCGCTTACTTTTTGTCGCGATTTGTAAACACAGAGTCTACCAAGCCGTAATCTACAGCTTGCGTGGCACTCATAAAGTTATCACGATCTGTGTCTTTAGAGATAATATCTAATGGTTGGCCTGTATGCTCAGCCATTAAGCGGTTAAGCTTATCTTTAATAGACAGAATTTCTTTAGCATGTATTTCAAAGTCAGATGCTTGACCTTGGAAACCACCTAATGGTTGGTGAATCATCACACGTGAGTTTGGTAGGCAAAAACGCTTACCTTTAGCGCCAGCAGTAAGTAAAAAAGCACCCATGCTTGCAGCTTGACCTACACATATTGTACTTACATCTGGTTTGATGAAGTTCATTGTGTCGTAAATAGCCATACCCGCAGTTACTGAACCACCTGGTGAGTTGATGTATAAAAAGATATCTTTATCAGGATTTTCTGATTCTAAAAATAGCATTTGCGCTAAAATCAGATTTGCCATGTTGTCTTCAACTTGACCTGTTAAAAAGATAATACGCTCTTTTAATAATCTCGAATAAATATCATACGAGCGCTCGCCTTTTGGTGTTTGTTCAACAACCATTGGGACCAATGCATTTAGGGGATCTGTAATACCAGTATTCATACTTATTTAATTCCTTATGCGCTTATACTTATCCTTATTATAAGGAAGCATAGTTATCGTTTTTCGCAAATTTAGAGCCAAAAACTAAAATGGCCCGGGCACGCTGTATAAACAGAGTAGCACGAGCCATTTAATCGTTAGCGAGAGCTTAAGTCAATGACTTATTAAGCACCTTGCTGTGGATTCATGATGTCATCAAATGCTTTTTCAACATCAGTAACAACTGCTTTAGCTAAAATAGCTTCAACAGCTTGCTCTTCCATTGCTACATTACGCATTTGCTGCATAAGTTGATCATTACCTTTGTAGTATTCTACTACTTCAGTTGGATCTTCGTATGCAGAAGCTACCGTTGCGATTAATGCTTCAACTTTAGCGTCATCAACTTTAATCTCGTTAGCTTTAATCACTTCACCTAATAAAAGGCCAGTTTTAACACGTGTTACAGCTTGCTCGTGGAACAATTCAGCTGGAAGCTCTGGCATGTTTTGAGCGTCGCCGCCAAAACGTTGAGCTGCTTGCTGACGTAGAGCATCAACTTCTTGATCAACAAGTGCTTTAGGCACTTCGATTTCGTTGTTAGCTAAAAGACCTTTGATTGCTTGGTCTTTAACGCTTGCTTTAACCGCTTGGTCTAGCTCACGTGTCATGTTCTTTTTAACTTCTTCTTTAAGCGCGTCTACGCCGCCTTCGGTAACACCGAATTTAGTTGCAAACTCTTCGCTTAATTCTGGTAATTCTTGCGCTTCAACTTTTTTCACTGTGATAGTGAATTGAGCTGCTTTACCTTTTAAGTTTTCAGCGTGGTAATCATCAGGGAAAGTTACATCAGCAACTACTTCTTCGCCTGCTTTTTTACCTACGATGTTATCTTCAAAACCTGGGATCATACGACCTTGGCCAAGTTCTAATGGGAAGTCTTCAGCTTTGCCGCCTTCAAATACTTCACCGTCGATAGTACCTACGAAATCAACTGTTACACGGTCGTTTTCGCCAGCAGCTGCATCAACATCAGCCCACGCTGCGTGTTGCTTACGAAGTGTTTCTAGCATGTTAGCTAAATCTTCGTCAGTCACTGTTACCGCTGGTTTCTCAACAGTAATTTTATCTAAACCTTGAACTTCAACTTCAGGGTAAACTTCAAACGTTGCTGAGAATTCTAAATCTTTACCTGCTTCAAGTGATTTAGGTGCGAATGTAGGCGCGCCAGCTGGATTGATTTTTTCAGAAACGATTGCTTCAATGTAATTACGTTGCATTACTTCGCCAGCAACTTCTTGACGAACTGCAGGGCCAAAACGCTTGTTAATTACAGATACTGGAACTTTACCAGCACGGAAACCATCTATACGCTGTGTTTTTGACAGTTGTTGTAGGCGTTTTTTTACTTCGGTCTCAACGTTCTCTGAAGGAACGGTGATAGTTATACGGCGCTCAAGGCCTTGGGTCGTCTCAACAGAAACTTGCATGATTTACCTCAATATTCAATTTTGGCGACTGTTCGCCTTCCTTTACAAACAAAGTGATCTGCATGAGTCTTGATAAAGTTTAAGCGGTTTTTCACACTTAAAAGCATCCGTCGCTACCATGAGATACCATTGCTGCTTTGCCCTTCGGGCACTATGTTAAACAATAGACGCGGCATTATAACCTAATATTTATGATAGTCGAGTATAGGGGGCAATTATTTGGACTAGATAAGGGACTATAGAGACTAACTGAATAAAAAACAGGCTAACTAGGCATTGAATGGATTAAAGTAGAAATTATTTAATAGAATTATAGGCTAACAGATTTAGATTTATAACTTAGAGGAATTTACTTATTATTCTTATTAGATAAGAAAATGGTCGGCGATGCAGGATTTGAACCTGCGACCCCTTGGACCCAAACCAAGTGCGCTACCAAACTGCGCTAATCGCCGATATTGAAGAGTTAACTTCTTTTTTCATACTGAACACTTAAACTGAGAGTTTAAGACCATTTTAAGAAAATGGTCGGCGATGCAGGATTTGAACCTGCGACCCCTTGGACCCAAACCAAGTGCGCTACCAAACTGCGCTAATCGCCGATATTCGTTGTAAATGGGGTGACTGATGGGGCTCGAACCCACGACAACCGGAATCACAATCCGGGGCTCTACCAACTGAGCTACAATCACCGCTATATTTACATGTTTTCAAATGGTGCACCCAGAAGGATTCGAACCTTCGACCCACGCCTTAGAAGGGCGTTGCTCTATCCAGCTGAGCTATGGGCGCATCGAAAACTTCATAGTTTACCAATAAGCTATTCGATTATAATAAATTATAAAAATGGTCGGCGATGCAGGATTTGAACCTGCGACCCCTTGGACCCAAACCAAGTGCGCTACCAAACTGCGCTAATCGCCGAAACTTATTATTGTTAGCGAGTGACCTCGTTGACAACGGGGTGCATAATAGTGATTTGACGGGGTTAGGTCAAACGTTTTTTTAATAAAACCAATCAAGTGCTCATTTTTAGTGCACAATGGTTAAATATTACAATAGTAGGCTGAAATTTAAACTATTTAATAACTCAAATGTTATATACATTAAAAGCAACTTGGCGCTGCTATGCTTTTCTGCGAAAATAGTAGGCACATTATAAAACGAGTTAAATAAAGAGTATGTTTTCTTTATTAGCATTTTTACCCCTATTTTATTATGCATTCGTTTTTAGAGTATCGGTATCTAGTTAATTAACCCCAATTAAAGGTCACCCATGACGGCAAACATCATTGATGGTAAGGCAATCGCAAAACAAGTACGTAGCGCTGTAGCAGAACGCGTAAGTGAACGTGTAGCAAATGGTTTACGTGCACCAGGACTTGCAGTAGTACTTGTTGGACTTGATCCAGCAAGCCAAGTTTATGTTGGTTCAAAACGTAAAGCCTGTGAAGAAGTAGGTTTTATCTCCAAATCATTTGATTTACCAGCAGACACGCAAGAGCAAACTCTTTTAGATTTAATTGACGAGCTAAATAATGATGCCGAAGTTGATGGAATTTTAGTGCAGTTACCACTGCCAAAAGGTCTTGATGCTGAAAAGATTTTAGAACGCATTACCCCACATAAAGATGTTGATGGATTTCATCCATATAACATTGGTCGATTAGCACAGCGTATGCCTGCCCTTCGCCCATGTACCCCTAAAGGTATTATTACATTACTTGATTCAACGGGTGTACGTTATAAAGGGATGCATGCAGTTGTCGTTGGCGCGTCAAATATTGTTGGTCGTCCAATGTCGTTAGAGCTTTTATTAGCGGGTTGTACTACCACTGTATGCCATAAGTTTACTCAAGACTTAGAAACGCATGTTCGCCGCGCTGACTTATTAGTTGTGGCTGTAGGTAAACCTGAATTTATACCTGGAGATTGGATAAAAGAAGGCGCTATAGTCATCGATGTAGGCATTAACCGTTTAGACACGGGTAAATTAGTCGGTGATGTTCAATACAGTGTGGCTGAACAAAAAGCGCATTTCATTACACCTGTACCAGGTGGCGTTGGCCCGATGACGGTCGCGAGCTTAATTGAAAACACACTTGAAGCGTGTGAGAAATATCACAGCTAAGCTGTTAAAAAATCAAAAAAGGGTTGCCATTTGGCAACCCTTTTTTAGTTGAACGTGAATTACTTTAAACGCTTACGCTTTACGCCACGTTGTTTTACCGGCTGAATCTTCAAGTATTACACCTAATGCATTAAGCGCATCACGTGCTTCATCAGCAGCAGCCCAGTTCTTACTCGTACGTGCTTCATTACGTTTCACAATTAATGCTTCAATTGTCGCAACTTCGTCGTCATCTTGCCCGCCTTGTAAAAAGGCTTCCGGTGCTTGTTGAGCAACACCTAGAACGTTACCAATACTGCGTAATATAAACGCAAGTTGCCCAGCTTGAACTGTGTCACTTTCTTTTACGCGGTTTAATTCTTTAGCAAGTTCGAACAACACAGGTAGTGCTTCTGGTGTATTAAAGTCGTCATTCATTGCTTTTCTAAATTTAGCAACAAACTCATTACCTTCTAAATCGCACTCTACCGGTTCGACATCACGAAGCGCTGTATAAATGCGCTCAAGTGATGAACGCGCTTGGTCTAAATTTTCTTGTGAGTAATTTAGTTGGCTGCGGTAATGACCTGAAATTAAAAAGTAACGAACAGATTCAGGATCGTATGCTTTTAAAACTTCACGCACTGTAAAGAAGTTATCTAACGACTTAGACATTTTTTCTTTGTTTACTTGAACCATGCCAGTATGTATCCATGTATTTACATACTTGCCGTTGTTTGCACAGCACGATTGGGCAATTTCGTTTTCATGATGTGGAAACTGTAAATCAGACCCCCCACCGTGAATATCAAAATGCTCACCTAAGTGCTTTGAGCTCATTGCCGAACATTCAATATGCCAACCCGGACGCCCTTCACCCCACGGTGATGACCATGATGGTTCACCTGCTTTTGCTTTTTTCCATAACACAAAATCAAGTGGATCGTCTTTATCTTGCGCTACTTCAACTCGAGAGCCTGATTGCAACATAGTTAAATCTTGCTGAGAAAGTACACCGTATTGCTCAAACGTTGATACATCAAACAAAACATCGCCGTCGGCTGCGACATAGGCATGGCCTTTTTCAATCAAGCGCTTAACCATAACGATAATTTCATCCATATGGCTTGTAACTGTTGGTTCAATATCTGGGCGTAGCATATTTAGGCTATCAAAATCTTCATGCATCGCTTTAGTCATGCGCACAGTTAAGTCGTTTATTGACTCACCATTTTCGTTCGCACGTTTAATTATTTTATCGTCGATATCTGTAATGTTACGTACATATTTTAAATCGTAACCAATATGGCGTAAGTAGCGCACAATTACGTCAAAACCTACAAAAGTACGAGCGTGTCCAATATGGCAGTAATCATAAATGGTGATACCACACACATACATGTCGATTTTTCCTTCGACCATAGGTTTAAATTGCTCTTTTTGTCGCGTGAGTGTGTTGTATATATTTACCATTTACTTTGAGTCCTTGACTATTTACTTGAACAGTTATGTTACCACTTGAAAAGCCCCTGCTCTAGCGCTTTATAACAAACCAAACATCTACTTTGTTAATCTTAGCCAACTACGATAAAATAGCGCCAATATTTAAACCGGATATAGGAAAACACATGGTTGTTCTACACACTAATTTTGGTGACATCACCATTAAAATGTTTGAGCAAGAAGCTCCAAACACAGTTAAAAACTTTTTAGAGTATGCAAATGCTGATTTTTTCAACGGCACTATCTTTCATCGTGTAATCGATGGTTTTATGGTTCAAGGCGGTGGTTTTGTTCCAGGTATGGAACAAAAAGAAGTAAACGACCCAATTCAAAATGAAGCTAATAATGGCCTGTCTAATAAAGTAGGCACTTTAGCTATGGCACGTACACCTGATCCTCATTCAGCTACAGCACAGTTTTTCATTAACGTGAACAACAACAACTTTTTAAACCACAGCAGCGAAACATCGCAAGGTTGGGGTTATTGTGTTTTTGCTGAAGTAGTAGAAGGCATGGACGTAGTAAATAAGATTAAAGCAGTTGCAACAGGTAGTACTGGTTTTCACCAAGACGTACCTCTTGAAGATGTGATCATCGAAAGCGTTACTGTTAACTAGTAACGTTTACTCATATTATGTGAGTATATAAGCGGGTGTATACTATTAGTATATGCCCGTTTTTTTAAAACTAAAATAGACTGACCTATGACTCGCCAAACTTACTTTATTGCAGATTTACACCTAAGCGAAAACCGCCCCGACATTAGCGCTGCATTTTTTGACTTTTTAAATACACATATATTAAATAAAGATGTAGATGCACTTTATATTTTGGGTGATTTTTTTGAAGTATGGGTTGGAGATGACTACATTACTGCACTGAGTGCCGATGTAGCAAAACATTTAAGCGCCGTTAATGATGGTGGCACACCTGTTTATTTTATACATGGCAATCGTGATTTCATTATGCGCAAGCAATATGCCGACATGGCCGCAATGACATTACTCGATGAACAAACGGTCATTGATTTATATGGCACGCCTACCGTTATTTTACATGGCGACGAAATGTGCACTCAAGACACTGAATATCAAAACTTTCGTAAAAAGAGCCGTGGTTGGTGGTGGCCAAAATTGATGCTTGCAATGCCGCTTTGGTATCGTAAAAAAATAGCGCGTAATGCCCGCGAAAAAAGTAAGTTAAGCCAAGCTGATAAACCTATCGAAATTTTAGACGTTGTCGATGAGGCTGTACTTGCCACCTTTGCCAAACATAACGTTACAAATATGATTCATGGTCATACTCACCGCCCTAATGTTCATACGTATAAAGTTAATGAACAAACACTTACTCGCACAGTGCTAGGTGACTGGTATACCCAAGGCTCTTATTTAGTCGTTACCCCTCAATCACAAGAATTAATTAGCACGCCTTTCGCATAATTTAAAATTCTGACTATTATTTATCTATATATATGAATAATAGTGAGAGGTTGAATGATTAAGCTGTTAATTTTCATCGTAGTAATTGCCATTCCTACACAAGTATTTAGCAAGCAAACATGGCAAATTGTTACAGAAAACTATCCTCCCTATTTTAGCGAAAACCTACCTAGTAATGGCTGGCTATATGAAATAGCCGAATCAGCTCTTAAAACGCAAGGTATTAATAGCGAACCAGAATTCACGACATGGGATCGCGCTTTAAAGCTATTAGAAAAAAATAGAAAAACCGCTATTTTAGGTGCTTTTTATTCATTAAAAAGAAATGAAGTTTTTTACTACTCTCGTCCACTTGCAGTTGCTCACTCAGGAGTTTTCAAACGAAAAGAGAGTGTTATTAATTTCGACGGTACAGTTCAATCATTAACACCTTATAGTATTGGTATAGAAGACAATGCCGTTGTAAGCCAAGAGTTTGCTAGAAATACGGAGCTGGCAATAACGTCCACTAAAAGCCTTCCTACAAGCTTATATTTCCTACAACAAGGGCGTATTGATTTAGTCGCGGGTACTAAAGAGGTTGGAAATTATTGGCTTGAACACACTAAAACCGAAGATTCAGATGATAATAATATTGAGTACTTATCGCCAGATCTTGCTTCTCATAAACTATATTTAGTTGTCTCTAAATCAAATTATAGAGCCAAAGAATACTTACAAAAATTTAATAGAGGAATTGATATAATAACTAAAAATGGACGCATTGCTAAAATTATGAAAAAACATAATTTCAGCAATCAGAAAATAGCAGAATATATTAATTTTTTAAAAGAAAATGAGGGTATTTAAACAGTGGGAACACCGCTGTGGAATTTAAAATCAGTATCGGTTGTCGAAATTAACTCTTTTTCTTTTTCACCAAAAAAGTTTACGCGATCGGTAATATCAAAATCAGCAATTTCTTGCGCTAAAGTTAAATAATCTTGGTAATGACGCGCTTCTGAACGTAACAACGAAATATAAAAATCACCTAAACGTTTGTCAACATGCGGTGCAAGCTTTGCAAAACGCTCACACGAACGCGCCTCAATATAAGCGCCTACTATTAGCTTATCGACTAATGCATCGGGCTCGAACGTTTTAACATGACGGAGCATGCCTTTTGCGTAACGACATGGTGTAATACTTTGATACTCAACACCGTACTCGTCCATAATTTCGAGCACTTGATAAAAGTGATGCAGCTCTTCTTTTATCAGCAAAACCATTTTATCGATTAGACCTTGCCCGTATGGAGAACTCGATTTAGGAATTATTGATTTAGTGAGCTTATTTTTAGCAGCCAGATCGCGCCAATTCCCTTCTCGCTTGTAAATAAGCGTTTCAAATGGCTTTAGCCACTCGAGTAATGCATCACTACCCTCTTTATCTACCGCGTATTTACGTATTAAAAACATCGCACTTTGAGCTGCTTTTAATTCATTTAAAGCATAGGTGTGCATACTACTGCATATTTAAGTAACACCCTGTTATTAAAGAGATTGTACTTTAAAATTAAATTAGCTTACCTGAATAACATTTAAAGTCTGTATCTGGTGATTGAATAAGTTCAGCTTCAATATCTGCAAAGAAGATAACTCTTTCGGTTATATCTACTTCTTATATTTGTTCCGCTAGGGCTAAATAATCTTGATAGTGTCGTGATTCAGATCGAAGTAAAGATAAATAAAACTTACCAATTTTGGGATTATTATCTTATAGATGTTGGTTATCGAAAAAATCAGAATAGGTACTATTAGTAGTATCAAATATAATTAAATTCTTTTTTGCTCGTGTCATAGCTGTATAAATAATCTCAGGACTATCATTATCCTGAAGAATACAAAATACATTGGGTGATTCTAATCCCTTGAAGCTATGAGTCGTAGAAATTTTAATCAAACCAGAGTTTTGCATAAAGAAATTTTTCTTCCTTCTTCGTATTTTTTCCAAATCCTTTTTCAAAAGTCTCTCTTTCTGGATCTTCTCATTTATTGGCGTATCTTCACTAACCCCAATAATTTGATAATATTCCTCCAAATTTTCAAACATAATCATTGTTTTTTCATTAATATTGAAAAGTGAATTCAAATTCCTTAACAATTCAATACTTGAGCATAAGATAGTTGTGTCATTAGGAATAAATTTATTAACTTTTATGCTATCAACAATTGCAAGATAAAGCTTTTTTGAGTCTTCTAAATCTTGAATAGTGTGGTATTTCAATATATCGAAATTAATTGCGCTTTGACTTAATTCAGAGTCAAATATTTCACTATCTTGATACTTCTCAATCAGGAATTTTTGCTGGAACTTCTTAAATAAATTGACTAACGGTGAATCAATATCTGAACGATATGACTTTGTAAGTTTAACCCAACGGCCAAAGCCTTGGACTATTGATGATTCCCTTTTGTTAATTTCTCTTTCATAAATATTTTGAGATTGATCTCCAAACAGTAACATCTCTCCATCAGTCTCAAGAAAGTTATCTCTTATTATTTTCACCCATTCAGATTCATAATCTTGAATTTCATCTAATAAGATAGTGTGGTATTTTTCTATTTCCAAACCTTTAAAGAAGTCTGTTTTATATAAAATATCAAAAACGTCTTCTTGCGATAAGTTTTTAGCATATTGTTTTTCTAAAAATTCACTAATATCAATATTTAAGTTATTAAGTTGAGAGTTAAAAAACTGATGATAATTTGTTATTTCAAAATTATTAAATTCGACCCCCTCTCTCACATCACTTATTTTATCTTTGATATAATGTTTAAGGGTAATATTGAATGTTAAAATTAAGATAGGTGAGTTATGGCGTTTATAAGCATTCACAGCACGTTTAGCAATCACGGTTGTTTTGCCACAGCCAGCGACCCCTTTAACTTTTTTAAACTCGTTAATACTATCAATTAATTTTAGTTGTTTTTTATCATAATTTAACTTTACCCCCTGCTCTAAAACTTGCTCTGGAGGGTTCAACCTCCTTACAAATTCACTGTATATTTCATCGGTGAATAATTGATTTGATGATAAGTCCTTTATCTTATTAAGTAATTTATTCACATTATCTTTTGTAATTAATAAATTAAAATCTCTATTTACTTGTGACTTTTTATTTTGAAGAAATAGTCGTTTTTTCTCATAAGAGCCGTGATTAATTTTCTTATTTTTAAAGTCATCATTATTGATGTTTAATTCATTATTAATCTGAGAAAGTGCAATATCATACTTAGTTTTAAACTTTTCTTTAGTGCCTAGATGAAAATAGACAAAGCAACTAATAACTCGAAAAAATGACTTGTTCAAAGCTTCTTTCAAACCAAGTGTTGGTAAGTGTAAATCGAAGAAATTAGATTTATATTTAAAAACCTGAGAAAAAGGAGATCTAACTCTAGAGTGTTCAACACTCCATTGGTTGTTTTGATCTATTGTGTAACAGTCTAAGTTCCAATCTTTAACTTCAACAATTATCGCCCCACAGCCTTTCTTTAATATAATAATATCTGGCCTATCACCATCTAGGTAGGGATTAAAAAATATATCAAAGTCATCTCCTAAATTCTCTTTAAGAAATGTACATAAATAAAGTTCACCATCTGTAGCTGAAACTTTAAGTTTATTTATGACAGATAAATCAGGAAATAAAGTAGCCATTACTTGACCTTTACTTCTAATTCACAAGCTTGACGAATATGTTCAACAGACTGTTTATTTGATTCTATTTGTTCATTTATTTGTTTTATTTTTTGTTCAATGTCTAATTTTTCTGATGGTTTTTTTGCATATTTAGCTTTAATTTCAAACGGAACTTTTTCTAGTTTAAGAGCTTGGATTTTATTTTTATAAGAAGCTGCCCTTTCCTGAACTAAGGCGTTTATTTCATTATATTCACCTAACGATTTATTAAAACCATCAAGTAAACTATTAGCCCCCTCTAAAATATCATTTGTAGTTTTACCAATCTGATTTATAGCTGACTTGCTATCATCAATAATTTTTTTATGTTTTGGCTTAGGAGTTGAAAATCTCATAACCAAACCAGAAAGGATTAATACTGGTATTGCACCATACGTCAAATAAACACCAACATAGGTAACAGTGAATAATGTTACTAAATATAAAATTAATGTCAGCCAAAAAATAAAAGTAGCTTTTGCGTGCATTATCACTCCATCGAAATTTTTAATGTGTAAATTATAATATTACATATTTACATATTTACAATTAGTTAGAAAGCTATCACTACGACTAAAGTTAATAACACTTCGTGGTTATTAACTAGGCTTGCCTGAATGAAATTTAAAGTCGATATCGGGAGACTGAATAAGTTCAGCTTCAATATCCGCAAAGAAAGCGACTCTTTCTGTTATATCTACTTCTGATATTTGTTCCGCTAGGGCTAAATAATCTTGATAGTGTCGAGCTTCCGAGCGAAGTAGAGATAAATAGAATTTACCTATTTTAGGGTCAAGATGGGGTGCTATTTTAGCGAAACGTTCACAAGAACGTGCTTCTATATATGCTCCTATGATTAATTTATCAATTAGAGCTTCGGGTTCATAAGTACGAACATTTTTAAGCATACCTTTAGCATAACGAGATGCTGGGATTGGATCGTAAGGAATATTGTTTTCTTCAATAATCTCTAATACTTGATAGAAGTGATGTAACTCTTCTCTTATCAATAGAACCATCTTATCGACCATATCCTGACCATAAGCACAGTCTGAACGAGCTTTAATCGACTTTGATAAAACATTCATCCCTTTAAGCGTTTCAGTATTACCTATCCTCTTATAAGCAAATTGCTCGTAAGGCTTCATAAGATCTGTTAACTGCTCTACCCCTTCTGGCGTTAAGGCATAACGTTTAAGTAAGAATAATGCACTTTGAGAAGCTTTTAATTCACAAATTAAGTGATCTATTAAAATGACTGATAAGTTTTCTTTTTTAATTGCTTGCTCCACCCATTGCTCTGGGGTGGTACACAATAAAAAGTTATTAATCGGCTCTAAAAGTTGGCTATGTGGCACGTTGACTGCTCATTACTAAATAAATTTGATAGACCGTTATTTTAACACGAAATTTTGCTTGGGATAAATCAAAGCCCTTATCTGCGTCTAAATGTTAATAACGAGTTAACTTGACTTTGCAAAATAAGTGAACCATAACTGTACATAGACTGTATAAAAATAAACCAACCAAAACAATAATACGTTCCTTTTATGGAGTAAGTACTATGATACTAAATCACCTCTGGGGCATTTATGCTCACCCACTTGAAGAATGGCAAACAATAGATAATCGCCATGAAAGTTTAACCTATAGTTTGTCGCATATTTTACTGATTGCTTTATTTCCTTCAATAATGGGCTACTACTCATCTGTTTATTTAGGATGGAGTATAGGTGCAGGCAATCCCGTATTTTTAACGCACGATAGTGCACTGCTAATTGCAGGTGCAATGTATTTTGCTTTAATAGCGGGTGTTTTTGCATTGGCGTATTTAGCCCATTGGATGGCGGTTACATTTGGCTCTAAACCTACATTTACACAAACACTTGAACTTGCAGCATATACTGCAACACCAGTGTTTATGTCGGCACTCGCCGCTTTTTGGCCTGTACTTTGGTTTGTAGTGTGTATTGGAATTATTGCACTGGCTTACTCGGTTTATTTACTCTACACCGGCGTACCAATACTTATGCATATCCCAGAAGAGCGTGGCTTTATTTACGCCAGCTCGGTAGTAACGTGTGGATTAATATTACTGGTTATTATTTTAGCTGTAACAGCTATGCTTTGGACTAATGGGATTGTTAGCCCAATGTTTACTTAATAAATTTCACCTAAAAAAAGAGTCATGTTTGATAGAAATGTTCCCTTTCTTTCCTTCGCAAAAAAGGAGCTAATTAGCTCCTTTTTTTTGTGTAACGACTTTTTATTAACTAATCATTAATCAGCTTCGTTTTCGTCTTGGTTGTGTATTTCTAAACCTGAAGACATCGCACTTTCTCGGGTGCTTTTTGCTGAATCGTTACGTAGCTTATCAATACGATTTAAATAGTTTTGATCAATATCGCCAGTAATATATTGGCCATCAAATACTGAAGTTTCAAACTTAGTAATTTCAGGATTTTCTTGGCTAACCGCAGCAATTAAATCTTTTAACGATTGAAAGATTAAACCGTCAGAACCAATACTTGCATTAATATCTTCAACTTCACGTCCGTGAGCGATAAGCTCAGCTGCTGAAGGCATATCAATACCGTACACATTAGGGAAACGTATTTCAGGTGCAGCTGATGCAAAGTAAACGTTTTTAGCGCCAGACTCTCGGGCCATTTCAACAATTTGTGCTGATGTTGTACCACGAACAATTGAGTCATCAACTAATAATACGTTTTTACCTTTAAACTCGCGATCAATTGCGTTTAGCTTTTGACGCACTGATTTTTTACGCATCTCTTGGCCAGGCATGATAAATGTACGACCAATATAACGGTTTTTAACAAAACCTTGGCGATACGGTAAATCAAGCACACGTGCAATTTCCAGTGCTACATCACATGAAGTTTCTGGGATTGGGATAACTACATCAATATCTTTATCAGCCCATTCACGTGCAATTTTTTCGCCTAGTTTAGTCCCCATGTTTACCCGTGTTGCGTACACAGACATACGGTCTATTGTTGAGTCAGGTCGAGCAAAATAAACAAATTCAAAAATACACGGCGAGTAAGATGCCTTATCAGCACAACTAAGTGAATGGAATTCACCTTCTTCTGTAACATATATAGCTTCACCAGGGGCTACATCACGTACAAACTCAAAACCGTCCGGTTTCAACGCAACGCTTTCTGAGGCAAACATGTACTCAGTACCTTTTTCGGTTTCGCGTTTACCAAATACAAGTGGGCGAATACCATTAGGGTCGCGAAAAGCAACAATGCCGTGGCCGATAATCATAGCAATAGTTGCATAACCACCGCTTACTTTATTGTTTACTTCGGTTACCGCAGTAAAAATATCTTCAGGGTCTAAATGCAACTTATCAGATTTGCTTAATTCATGTGCCATGATATTAAGTAAAATTTCAGAGTCTGATGTTGTATTAACGTGACGACGTGCTTCTGAGAATAACTGCTCTTTTAAAGCTTCTGCATTAGTAAGGTTGCCATTATGGGCAAGTGCTATACCAAACGGTGAGTTAACATAAAAAGGCTGTGCTTCAGATGAGCTTGAAGATCCTGCTGTAGGATAGCGCACATGGCCAAGACCAATTGTACCTTGTAGTCGTTTCATATGACGTGTGTGAAAGGCATCTTTCACTAAGCCATTTGCTTTGCGCAAGCTAAACGTATTATTCTCAATGGTAATGATACCCGCGGCATCTTGACCACGGTGCTGCAAAACAGTTAAGCCATCATAAATCGCCTGATTCACAGGGGATGTTCCGACTATTCCAACGATACCACACATGTAATTTATCCTCGCCGATTAACGGTTTACTGAATTTAAAAAGCTCGAGTTGTTTTCTAGGTACGAAAAGAACCATTCAACAACAAAGCCAAATTCTGGAATCAAAATAGAATTGCCCCACCAGTGCGTATTGGGTGCACCAGTAAAAGCATCAAGAAAGAAGAGTAACGCGCTCACGACCAACACGCCTCGTAGAGCACCAAACACTATGCCAAAGACACGGTCGGTACCCGATAAACCAGTACGATGTACAAGCTCACCTAAAATATAGTTTAGTAAACCGCCTAACAGTAGCGTCGCAAAGAATAATATGGCTATGGCCGCAGCATTTCTTAAAAGGGGTTCAGAAATGGTTGTTAGGAAGGAAGCTAAATATTGGTAAAATAAGCTAGAGATGATAAAGGCGCCAGCCCATACCGCTAATGACATTGCTTCTTTTACAAAGCCGCGTATTAAACCGATGATGGTAGACAATGCAATGATGCCAATAATGGCGTAATCAACCCAGATCATAAGAACCAATTAGTCGCTAATTTGGGGCGCATTCTATACCCAAACATCGTTAGTATGCAAGTTTAAACGGGAGATTACTGGGCTGTAGTCAATACAAAAAATTAACATTATAGAATGGGTATTGTGAGATAAAGATAATGATAAAAACAAATATAAATAAATAAAAAAAGGCTTGTGATACAAGCCTTTTTTTAATTATTTTGTTACTTCGTATTGCGTAACTTTACCATTTAATTTAGTAAGCTCTTTCAGCTGGGGAAGCTGCTTTTGTAATTCATTTTTATCAAGCGAAGGACCAACAAATACCTTGGTTAACGTCCCATTTGGGGTTTTAATCGGTTTAGTAAACGTTTTAAACCCTTCAACTTTTAATTTAGCCTGTAATGCTTTTACATTTGCAACATGTGAAAAACTACCTAATTGAATAACGTAAGCCATACTTGTTAGGTTTTCATCACTTTTACGAGGCGCAATAGGTTTTGGTTTAGCCTGAACCGGTGCCTTAGTGATCGGTGTAGCTTTGGGTTCAATAGTCGCTTCAACAACTTTATTCTCTACAGCGTAGTCACTCTCATCCATAGCGTTTTGCTGCTCAAAAGCTTCATCGTCAGCTTGAATATCTTCAATTTCATCTTGTTTTAGTGGCTCAGCATTAGCCATGTTTTCATCAATTGACTCTTGAAGATCGATTGTTTTGAACTCAGGGCGATCAGGTATCGCTTTAAAGCCCTCTTTATAATGCACTTTTTCGCCATCGAGTATATTAGGGATAAACACAATTGCTGCGATCACTACTATACTTGTTCCGACTAAGCGATTAATAAAACTTGAGTTCACCGACATCCTCTCTATTTTTTAAAGTAATTAATAGCGCCGGCCACTGTAAAAAATGAACCAAATACAATCAACATAGTATCACTTTGTTGTTTTGGTAAAATTACACTCAGTGCCTGTGCCACACTATCATAGCTATTGATAGTATTATGATGAGATATACCCTGCAGCGCATTTTGTAAATTACTTGCAGTGTCGCCTCGCGGACCACTTAAGCTCGCTAATGACCACTCATCGACCAAGTGACTTACTTCTTTAAGTACACCCACTTTATCTTTATCAGCAAGCATAGCGGCTAATGCATGAATTTTAAAGCCTTTATCTTTATAGCTTGATAACTTATTGGCTAAATAACGCGCCGACTCAGGGTTATGTGCTACATCGGTAAAGACTAAAGGCTCAGCGCTTAACTGCTGAAACCGCCCTTCTACAACTAAATTAGCGAGGCAATTTCGTATGACTTGCTCACTAGGTAATAAGCTTAAAACACTTAGCGCAGTTAACGCAGTTGCTGCATTTTGACACGGTATTGCTGGCTTATCTATTACAAGATTATGTTCTTTATATTGCCAATTAAAGCTCTCAGCATTCTCTTTGAAAATAAAGTCACTGCCCGACAACGTCATATTGGCATTAATTTCTTTGCCGTAATCAGTCATTGTGTGAGGAATATTTAAATCCCCTATAATAGCAGGCGTATTTTCACGAAAAATACCGGCTTTATCATAAGCCACTAACTCTCGTGTATCACCTAGGTACTCTTTATGATCTAAATCGATAGTGGTGATCACGCTTGCAAAGGGAGTTACTATATTTGTAGCATCAAAGCGCCCGCCTAGACCAACCTCTAGTAATACATAATCGACCTTACAGCGTTTAAAAATTGCCAACGCACCCAAAGTACCATATTCAAAATAAGTCAAAGGAGTGTCTTTACGGCCTTGCTCAAGCTGGTGAAAAGCATCTATATGAAGTTGGTCTGCCAGTTCTTCGCCATTAACTCGTACACGCTCGTTATAATGAATTAAATGAGGAGATGCGTAAGTACCCACGCTAAAACCTTGCGCTAGCAATAGCGACTCTAAGCAACGTGCAGTGGTACCCTTACCGTTTGTACCGGCAATAAGAATAATTTTACTTGGAGTGTTTAAAAGGCCAATATTGTTGGCAACATTAGCAACTCGTTCTAGGCCCATTGCAATGTTAGCGGGGTGAACACTTTCTAAATAAAAAAGCCAATCATCAAGGCTTGATGATTGGCTAGGAATTGTTTTTGTCATAGCGTGTAATCAGTAAAGCTGAAATTTACGCTACTCTATGCTCTTGTTCCGTAGAAGGCAAGTTCATAAATTTAGCTAAAATGCGTGCAAGGGTATCGCGCATTTCACGGCGGTCAATAATCATGTCAATTGCACCATGTTCTAGCAAAAATTCACTACGCTGAAAACCTTCAGGTAATGTTTCGCGAACAGTCTGCTCAATAACACGAGGACCTGCAAAACCAATTAACGCTTTAGGTTCAGCAACGTTAATATCACCCAGCATAGCAAGTGATGCAGATACACCACCCATTGTCGGGTCGGTCATTACTGAAATAAATGGAAGACCTTTTTCCGTCATTTTTGCAAGTGCAGCACTTGTTTTAGCCATTTGCATAAGCGACATAAGCGCTTCTTGCATACGTGCTCCGCCTGATGCAGAAAAACAAATAAGCGGCATGTTATGCTCTAAACATTGATCAACAGCATCAACAAAGCGAGCGCCAACAACAGAAGCCATTGAACCACCCATAAATGAGAACTCAAATGCTACCGCTGCCACTGGAATACCTTTTAATCGGCCTTTCATAGCTACAAGTGCATCTTTTTCACCACTTGCTTTTTGGGCTGCACTGATACGGTCAGAGTACTTTTTAGAATCTTTAAACTTAAGAATGTCTTTAGGCTCATGTTGTGTACCAAGCTCTTGACGATCACCTTCATCTAAAAAGTGCTCTAGGCGCTTACGGCCACTAACACGCATGTGATGGTCACACTTAGGACATACGTTTAATGACTTTTCTAATTCAGCTTTATATAAAATTGAATCACACGATGTACACTTAGCCCAAACACCTTCTGGGATTTCTTTACGACCTGATGATTTTGTCGTTTTAGGTAAGATTTTTTCTAGCCAACTCATTTGCAACTCTCTTAATACTGTTCTGTGTCGCGAGCCTGCTAATAGCAATTAGCAGACAAATTTTTTCAATTAAAACATGAATTACACTAACGCGGTATAAAAAACTGGTCTTAGTAGTTAAAAGTGCTCATAAAAAGTACTTATACCACATCTATATCAGGCAAAAATAAAGGGCCTAGAGGTGTTTGAGGAATATTAAATTGCTCAGGGTAGTCAACATCCACTAAATACAAACCAGCAGCCTTAGCGGTAGCACTGGCCTTTGCGCGTTCTTTACAATCGAGTAGCTCTTTTATCCATATAGGTTGTTGTTTATGTAAACCAACATCCATTAAGCTGCCTGTGATATTACGTACCATGTGATGTAAAAATGCATTCGCTTTAATATCAATAATAACGTAAGTACCTTGGCGCTGTACCGACAGATGATGAATTGTTCTTGTCGGTGTATTCGCTTGGCAATGTATCGCTCTAAAAGAGGTGAAATCGTGTTTACCTATTAAGTACTGACACGCCTCTTGCATCTTTGTTTCATCAAGATGATGATGAAAATGCGTAACACCCTCGTTTAATACCGCACCTCGTAGGGGGGAGTTATAAATAACATAGCGATAACGACGAGCTGTAGCACTAAAACGGGCATGAAAGTCATCAGCAACCGGTTGGGCAAAGCGAATAGCAATATCTTTAGGCATTAAAGTATTCATACCTAGTGTAAATGCGACCATATCGCGATCAGCTTGCGTTTCAAAGTGTATTACTTGGCCTGTACCGTGCACACCAGCATCTGTACGCCCTGCACATATAACTTCAACAGGATGATTACAAATACGCGACAACGCTTTTTCTACTTCTTGCTGTACGCTATTTACATGTGATTGACGCTGCCAACCACTATAACGTGCGCCGTTGTATTCAACTCCAAGTGCTACTCGCATAATTACCGTTTTACCTACTGTGCTAATGAACGAGGCATTTTATGCTATCTAACGATGCAATAAAAGGAGACCTGTCGTAATCAAACCAATACACATAAAAAAACCCGTATTTAGCTAAGCTAGATACGGGTTCTTATAAACATTTTAATTATTTTAGTTTAGCTTTTAAGCTAAGTGCTTCCTCTTGAACTTCTTCAGGACCTTTGTTAATGACATCCTCAATAACTTTAAGCGCAGAATCAAAATCATCAATTTCAATATAAGCACGCGCTAAATCAAGTTTAGCTGAGTAGCCACCACTTTCAGCATCAACATCCGTTGGGTTATCACCTGCAAGTAATGCATCAAACTCACTCAAACCGACATCCATATTAACGTCGGTGTAAGGTTCGTGTTCAAGTTCAGCGTCGTCACTTTCTTCTAATAATGAATCAATATCTACAAATTCATCATTATCAAGTTGCTCAACATCACTACTTTCAACAAGTGACTCTTTTGTAGTTAATGAATCATCTGTCTCTAAGTCTTCTTTTAGCAAGCTGTCAAAGTCAACATCAAATTCACTGCGGTCATCAACACTTAAGTCTTCAGGCTCTGCTAACTCACTAAGTAATGAATCAAAATCAGTTTGCGTCAAATTCGACATAAACTCTTCATCAAGTTCGTCGTCAGAGCTAATATCAGTGCTACCCACTTCATCTAAGCTTGTTAACTGTGCTTCGCGCTCTGCATTTGTTTGCTCTTGCGATTCGTCTGATAACTCATCAGTTAGTGCTTGCTCTAAACTATCTTCGTCAAATTCAGCATCTAATTCAGAAAAATCATTTTCAATTAAAATCTCATCATCAAAATCATTTTCTAAACTATCTAAATCAGCATCTGCCATAAGTGCGTTTGCTAAATCTTGCTCAGCTTGGCTGGAAGCGACTCCCGGTGCCTCACCATCTAAATCATCCCCTTGTAATTCTTCAGGGGTAAATGGTAACTCACTTTCTAATGTTTCTTGAACTTCATCAAGGTTAAGAGGTTTGATGTCATCTTCAATACTTGGTGGTTCAACAGAATCAACCTCATTATTAATTTCTTGAAGTAAATCATCATCAAGCGACTCATCTTCAATCTCCGTTTCAGTTTCTAATTCAGAGAAGTTATTATCAATTAATAGTTCATCATCAAAATCATCTTCTAAACTATCTAAATCACCATCTGCCATAAGCGCATTTGCGAGATCTTTCTCTGTTTGACTAAGTGCTACTGCATTTTCATCACCCGATGCATCTCCTTTAAGCTCTTGCGGCTCAAACGAAGGCTCATTCTCTAATAATGATTGATCATCGTCTAATTCAAGTTCAGGATATTCATCCAACTCTTCACTTGGCGTTACAAGCTCGCTATCAAGCTGCTCTTCAATTTCAGTAAGATCTGAGTCATCGTCGCCCGCTAGCGGATCGTCACCAAGATCAACTTCTATTTCTTCAAGATCATCATCAAGCTCATCTAAAGACCAATCAGGTGTTTCTATATAGTCGTCATCAGTGGCCTGTTGTAGCTCACTTAAAAGCTCATCAACGCTCTTTAAAGTATCATCTGTATATTCTTCAAGTGCATCTTCAGGATCAAGAAGCGACTCTGATGTGTCTGAAAAATCATCAACCGTTACATCTATAAGTTCTGGCTCTTCTTCAAGCTTAGGCTCTTCTGCAAGTTCAGGCTCTTCTTCAAGTTCTGGTTCTTCTTCAAGCTCTGGTTCTTCTTCAAGCTCAGGCTCTTCTTCAAGCTCTGGCTCTTCTACAAGTTCTGGTTCTTCTTCAAGCTCTGGCTCTTCTTCAAGCTCAGGCTCTTCTAAAGGCTCAAGTTCTTCTAAAAGCTCTGGCTCTTCTTCAAGCTCTGGCTCTTCTTCAAGCTCTGGCTCTTCTTCAAGCTCTGGCTCTTCTTCAAGCTCAGGCTCTTCTTCAAGTTCTGGCTCTTCTTCAAGCTCTGGCTCTTCTTCAAGCTCTGGCTCTTCTTCAAGCTCTGGCTCTTCTTCAAGCTTAGGCTCTTCTTCAAGCTTAGGCTCTTCTTCAAGTTCTGGCTCATCGTAAAGCTCTGGTTCTTCTTCAAGCTCTGGTTCTTCTTCAAGCTCTGGTTCTTCTTCAAGCTCTGGCTCTTCTTCAAGCTCTAGCTTTTCTGCAAGTTCAGGCTCTTCTTCAAGCTCTGGCTCTTCATTTAATGATGAAGCAAGCGACTCAATATCATCAACATTTAATTCTTCTTGAGCATCTGCTAAATCCTCAACTGAGTCTGCTAATGCATTATCAATTTCTGAATCTCTTACATCTGAATTTTTTAGTTCATCATCAATTAGGTTATCTATGTCGTCTAAATCAAAGTCGTCACTTTCCTCAACTAATGATTTATCTGCAGTATCAACCGCTGCCTCATCAATTAAGCTATCTATGTCGTCTAAATCAAAGTCGTCACTTTCCTCAACTAATGAATCATTTGCAGTATCAACTGCTGCCTCATCAATTAGGTTATCTATGTCGTCTAAATCAAAGTCATCACTTTCCTCAACTAATGAATCATTTGCAGTATCAACCGCTGCCTCATCAATTAAGCTATCTATGTCATCTAAATCAAAATCGTCGCTTTCCTCAACTAATGAATCATCTGCAGTGTCAACCGCTGCTTCATCAATTAAGCTATCTATGTCATCTAAATCAAAATCGTCGCTTTCTTCTAGAAGTTCATCTTCGTCGAGTAACTCTGCATCAATTGAGTCATCTGCCACATCACTTTTTGGGTCATTCGCTTCATCAATTAAGCTATCTATATCGTCTAAATCAAAGTCGTCGCTTGTATCAAGTTCAGCTGAAGTGTTATTTGAGGTATCTAATTCTGTTGATGTTTGATCTAATAATTCATCTATATCAAAATTATCATCATCTGCAAGCTCCTCACTTAAAGCCGCCATTTCATCATGAGACTCTAAGCTATCATCCTCTAAAGCTTCGCTTGTTTGCGGTGCATCAAACTCAGGTAGACTATCGTCTTCATCAAACAAGCTATCTAAATCATCATTAGTTAGAATTTCATCATTGTTTATTGAGTCATCAGATAAGTCTAAATCAATATCTTCAGCGTTTTCATCTGAAGGTTGATCAAACCCTTGCTGCATAAAAATATCGAGTTCATCATCGTCATCGGTATTTTCATCATCAAAAACAATGTCATCACTTAGTAGACTTTCAAGCTCATCCTGATCGAGTAAATTCTCACCACCTGAAAAATCATCTAGGCCGTCATCCAAATCATCATCAGGCAACATATCATTTTCAAGATTATCATCAAGTTGAACACTCAAGTCATCTAAAGGGTCGGGTACAATTGGATCGTCATTTAAACTTGGACCTAAATCATCATCGCCAGTGTAAATTGGGGTTTGTGGTAAAAAGTCATCATCGTTTTGTGGCTCTTCTTGATTACTTGCTCGTTTGCGTAAAAACATAACAATTGCAAAAATAATCAGTAGCCCAGGAATAAACATTAATAAACCCAGCACTATCGGATTTGAAAATAATGAGCTTAAATCAAACGATTCTTTTGGTACTATCTCTTGTTTTTTTTGTTGTGCAATAATCTCGTTTTGCTTAACAATTAGTTCTTTTAATTGATTTTGAATTTCACTGTCTTGTCCTAACTGCAAGCGTAAGTTTTCGAGTTCGTTTGAAATACCTGATAATTGTTTTTTAAGATTATTATTCTCAACTAAAATTTCTTCTACATTGCTTACAGAATTTTTAAATTGTTGTTGTAACTCAACCAGCTTAGTACTTTGCTCTGTTTTTATTTCATTTAATTCTTTCTGTATCTCTTTTTTGGCATCGTCTACATCGACTTTACGAGCTTGAGTTACTTTTGTTTGTGCTGAGGTAATTTCGCTTTGCGTAAGTGTGCCATTTTTTTTCTTTTCCCATAATGCATCATCTTGCTCTGAGCGTTGTTTTGCAAGCTGTGTATTTACACCTTTTATTTCGGCTAAAGTAGGGATTTTTAAATAGGCACCATTTTGAATATGATTAAGATTTTGTTCTAAAAATGAGTTGGGGTTTTTGTTATACAAGGCCTGCATAACTTGATAAATGCTGACGGAGTTATCTGGGCGCACTTTAGCCGCTATACGCCAAAGTGTGTCTGTTGGTTTAATTGGCCCAATAGATCGCCCTTGCGCACCATAGTCAACGCCTTTAGGCCCCTTTAATTGGGTACTGTCTTGAGAGTAAACTGGCGTTACTATCAATGCAGACGCTAATATAATAAGTGTAACTAAACCGCGCATGCTGATCCTTTAATATTTAAATATTAACAAAACACTTAAAGCTTAAGTGCATAAATATTGTTGATTATTGCTGTTATCAGCCAAATGGCTGACTCGCATTTATTATTACAATCTATTTTTATTGCAAGCTCTATTCCAATTACAAACTATAAACCAGTTAAGGCTTAATATCCATCGCAACACCTTGAAAATAAATGCCTTAAAACATCTTTATAAATATTAATTTATTGAGTGTTATCAATCAGTTTTTATACTTTTAAAAATAAACGGCAAAAAATTGACAAGCTCTATAAACAAAAAGCGGCAAACAAATAATGTTTACCGCTTCTAAAGTGTGTTCAGCGCTATTAACTATTACATGTAATTAGCAATAAGCTCTTCTGCAATTTGAATGCTGTTAGTTGCAGCACCTTTGCGAGTGTTATCACTTACAACCCACATGTTTAATCCATGAGGATGAGAAATATCAGCACGTAATCGGCCTATATAAACAGTATCGTTACCACTAGCGTCAGACACTGCTGTAGGGTAATCACCTTCATCATCAATTAGCTCGACACCAGGCGCGTCTTTTAAAAGTTGCTTAACGTGTTCAAAGTCATAAGGCATGCGCGTTTCAATATTAATTGATTCTGAGTGACCAAAAAACACGGGAACACGTACACATGTAGGATTTACTGCAATAGTGGTATCACCCAAAATTTTATGAGTTTCATTTACCATTTTCATTTCTTCGCGTGTATAGCCATTATCCTCAAAGCTATCAATTTGAGGAATAACGTTAAATGCAATTTGCTTTGGAAATACTTTATTATCCATAGGGCGTGCATTCATCAAGTTAGCTGTTTGCTTTGCAAGTTCATCAACCGCTTCTTTACCTGCGCCCGATACAGCTTGGTAAGTAGATACGTTAATACGGTCTATTCCGTAAGCATCATAAATTGGTTTAAGTGCTAACATCATCTGAATAGTTGAACAGTTAGGGTTAGCAATAATATTACGATTCCTAAAATCAGCTAGGCTTGAAGCATTAACTTCTGGCACCACTAGTGGGATTTCAAAATCATTTCTAAAGTGCGATGTATTATCGATTACAATACAGCCGGCATCAGCAGCAATAGGAGCATATTTTTCAGATACACTACCACCAGCAGAAAACAAACCTATATGCGCTTGGCTAAAATCAAAGCCTTCAACGTCAAGTACTTCAATGGTCTCACCACGAAACTTTATGTCTTCACCTGCGCTGCGGCTGCTCGCAAGTAAAAAAAGCTGATCTACAGGAAACTTACGATCTGCTAGCGTTTCAATGATTTGACGGCCTACTAAACCAGTAGCGCCAAGTACGGCAACGTTATATTTTTGCGACATATTTCTTCCTCTATAAACGACATTAAAACAACATCGTTAGTTAAATAATTATTTAGCTATGCTAAAGCCAAGTTGACTAAGTGCTGCTAGTTGTGGGCTATCACCTTGTAGGAATAAGGTGCTAAATTCTCGCCTTACCGGATAGTTTTTACGTAAACTATCAAAGCCCTCACCTTCTAAATGACGAAGTAAAATTCCGTCATCGCGGCGTACGTCATAAATTAAATGCACCAAACAGGCAATATCTTGCTCGCTAAGGCTTTGCGTAACAGTTGCATTTGTAATAGCAGGTATTGGTAAAAAATCATCCAACGATTTACTCACCTCTACACCTTTTAGGTCACACAATTTTTGATACAACATTTGTGTACCTCGTGCTTTCCCCTCAAGTGTATGCCCTGCGATATGCACACTGGCATAACGCACATGCTCTAGCAATTCAGTTAGAATATTGGGCTCTTTTTCCCATACATCAAGTACTATATCTAAATCAGCCCCAGCTTCCATTACCTCAAGCAATGCTTGGTTATCAATTACATCGCCTCGGCTTGCATTAATTAGCGTGGTTCCTGGCTTAAGTGCTTGTAATCGCTCTTTATTCATCATGTGCAGCGTTTTGTGCTCGCCACTTTTAATAAGTGGAACATGAAAAGTAACAACATCTGATTGTGTTAATAACTCATCAAGCGCTACATGCTCTTGTAATAAGCCCTGTTCGTGCTTAATTGGATCGCATAACAGTACGTCGACATTTAATGCTTTTAATTTTTGCGACAAACACGTGCCAATGTTACCCATTCCTACAATACCAATTGTTTGACCACACAATAGGCGCGCATTTTCTTGGCTTAATGCAAATAAACTACTAATTACATATTCAGCTACAGCGACGGCATTACAACCAGGAGCACTGGTAAAAGCAATATTTCTGTCATGCAGTAATTGCGTATCAATATGGTCAATGCCAATTGTGGCAGTCCCCACAAAGCTCAGCTTGTTAGCTTGTGCCAATAGTTCATGATTAACATTAGTCACTGAACGAGTAAGGAGTACATCTACATTTATTAATTGTTCAGGCGTTAATTTACGACCATCAAAACGCTCAACCTCACCAAAGTCTGCAAAGTACTGCTCAACTAAAGGCATATTTTGATCGGCAAGAATTTTCATCACTGAGTCCGTTTGGCAATTAAGTGGCGCCATTGTAACGAACAACCAAGCCTTTACACAAACTAAAAAGGCGCATTTTAGCTGATACAAATACTTAAAAGTGGTTATGTTGATTGTTTTAAATCAGCAATTTAAATTAGGGATTTAAATTATGTGGATAATAATTTTACTATTGAATATATAAAGGCCGAATCACAGCATGATTCGGCCTTTATTATGAAAAATAAACTTCAATTACATTGAATTTTATTTACTTGATTTTAGTTTATAGCTCAAAATCTTTTTTGAATTTAAAACCAAATTCACTACGGTCATTACTGCGCATTACACCAACAAAACCTGATTGTTGTAGGCGACCAACATCGTAAACTTCGTTTAGAACGTTTTCACCATACAGTGTAACTTCCATATCGCCATATGGATTAGTGTACGAAATATTAAAACCAACTAGTTCACGAGAATCAATGGTCTCACTTTGGTTGTAAACTGATTGACCTTGCATTTCACTGCGATACGAATAATTAGCATTAAATGCAAGTGTTGCGCCACTCTCTAAATCCATAAAGTAAGAAGGTGCAACCATCACAGTCCAGCGTGGCGTCAGTGCTGGTGAATCGCCTTTACCTATGCCTTGTACGCCCTCAGCCACTTCTGTTATTTCAGAATCTAAATAACCAACTGCACTACGAATAGTAAAGTCATCGGTAATAGCAACAGTTGTTTCAAGCTCAATACCTTGCGCTTTAGATTGACCCGCATTTTCTACAATTGTTACAAAGCCACCACCCGCTGTTGGATCTGAAAACGGTAATGCTAAATCGGTGTAATCAGTCACAAATACCGCAAGCATCATAGATACATTTTCGTGTACTTGGCCTTTTAAGCCCATTTCGTAGTTAATCGCTTTTGTTTCGTCAAACGATACAAATTGATCTGGTCCACCAAATGGACGCGGTGGAAAACCACCTGTTTGATAGCCTTTTTGAATCTGGCCATAAACATTCATATTATTGCTAAGCTGATAAGATGCATTTACATCCCACGTAACCGCATCAAAATCTGCACTTACATATTTACGAGTTGGAAATGATGGGAATATAGCATTTGCATCTTTTTCATCTTTTGAATAACGAAGGCCACCACCAACCGTTAAATCGTCAGTTAAATCGTAGCTGGCATTTATATATGCTGCATACGAATTAGTTTCTTGGTTAATTTCAAATTCGCCGTAACCGCCAAATGATTCTGTTACACCATCATTCAACAAGCCATTAGGTGTATTAAATGGGCTAAATACAAACGGGCCTGAACGTGTAAAGCCATCTTCATTAAAAAAGTAAAGACCAGATACAAAGTCCATATTATCGAATGTTGCATTTAGCTGAACTTCAAATGAGTACTGATCAGCACCGCCCTCCTCTGGAAACTCAGACAAGTTTAAAGGTGATGCATCATCATCTAGGCCACCTTCATACTCAGATGTACGGTAGCTTGAGATAAACTTAGTGGTATAAGTATCGTTAATTGCCCAATCGGCTGAAAACGATGTGCCCCAACCTGAGTAAGAGGTAGATTCAATACCCGCAACAGTTGTGCCTAAATCATCAGGGTCTGATGGAATTAAATCTTGAGTCAATAATGGGAAGTCGCCATTAAAAACATCATTTGAGTCTAGTGGGTCTGTCAATTCAATTGTATAAGGCGATTGGCCAGATTCGTTATCAACACCATCTAAAGAAAAAGTGAATGCTAAGTCGGTATTTGCTTGCCATTTAAGTGCAACACGACCACTAAATTCTTCTTCTTCACCAATTTCTTTTTCTGGGTTTGCTAAATGAACAGCTTCGCCCACACCATCACGTGTTTTGTACGATGCACTTGCAGACATACTTACATCATCTGTTAGTGAGTTATTAAAATAAACATCGCCAGCAATACGTCCACGACTTCCCAGCTTAGCTGTAGTAGTAACAATACCTTCATCACCAGGTTGCTTTGTAATTACATTTACAGCGCCACCTAATGTATTACGACCATATAAAGTACCTTGCGGGCCACGAAGCACTTCAACACGCTCAACATTAGGTAATGATAAGTTAGAACCCATTTGGCGACCTAAGTACACACCATCAAGATACACACCCACACCCGGATCGGTAGTTATTATGTGATCTTGCAAACCTATACCGCGGATAAATACAGACGCATGCGCAGAATTGCCCACGCCATAGCGGGTAATATTTAAATTTGGAACATATTTACCAATATCTTCTAGGTTACTCATATTGGCTTTATCAATTAGGTTAGCGCCAATTGAAGTGATAGCGGTTGGAGATTCAAACAGGCTCTCTGTACGTTTACGAGCTGTGACTTCTATCTTTTCAAATGCGTCTTGTTTAGCTGTTTTTTTAGTTTCTTCGGCGTTTACAGAGGTAGTGAGTGCAGCAAAAATTGCTAGACTTAACTGTGAGAGGTTACGTAATTTCAAAATATTCTCCAAAGGATACCGTGTGATTTAGTTATGCATTTATACTTAAAAGTATAAATTTCAGGCATAAAAAAAGATGCGTAATGCATCTTTCCTCTGGATGGGTATTATATGACAGAATTGTGAAGAAATGTATAAATTATTTGAATAAATGTATAAAGAATAAAAGCAATTTAGGCATTGTTAGCTTTAGGTGGATTATCATAAATAAAGAACATTAATATCAACCTCACTAAAAAGCTGTTTTAAAACAAAAAAACGCATAAATACAATTTTAAAAAGCACATAAAACGTACTTTACACATGTACTTTAGTGTATAAAAAAAGAGCTACAACACATTCTCCTATCATTGAAATTAACTAAAAATAAGAATATAGTACTAAAATGTAGTCTATGGATAGAATATTATGAATATTGAAAACACAGCTGATAAAAGCCTCAAATGCTTCACAAATCCAAATTACACTTCACTTTTTTGTGTTGCAGCTGACTTCAACGTTTTACTTGTTAATTATCAAGCCTTAAACGTCATTACCAATTATGAACTTATTAATCAATTCATGCTAAAAAATGGTCACCAAGGACTGGTAATTTTTGATGTACCAAAAGACTGCGATGTACTAGCATTAAAAGAGTGGCCAAATTTAAAAGGATTGTTTTACGAAGGCACTGACGAAGTACTACTTCAACAAGGATTAGAAGCCATTGAACAAGGAAAGTTATGGTTCCCTCGTGCAGTAACCGATGATTGGATGAGGCAAATGCTAGCGAGTGAACAACAAACTACTCTGCAATCAAACAACTTAACCTGCAAGGAAATGAAAGTATTAAACTTATTATTTTCTGGCTTACATTCAAGTGCAATTGCAGACACTTTATTTATAAGTGAAGCTACTGTTCGCGTTCACCTACACAAGGTTTACCAAAAAATTGCTGTAAAAAATAAGCAACAAGCATTACTTTGGTGTCAAAAAAACTTAAATAAGGTTAATAATTAAGCGGACTTATTTGAAACCTTATTATGTCAGAATATTCACCGGCAGCTTGCCTTTCAAAATCATTTAGTTGAATTTTCAAAGGTAACAAATAAACGGTTTGTCCTGAATATGTAAATTTATGTTGTGATACGTTATTTAGTTCAAGCCAACTTCCTGCCAGATCTAGACTGTAATTAATTGCATATTTATCTCTATAGAGACTGTGTATTAATTTACCATTATTATCTGAACTTACAGATAATTGAATATCTGAATTAGTAACAACTTGTAAACTAGGTAACATAGTGTATTCCTTACCCGGTATTAGCTCTCCCAAATTAATAGTATTTGAAAATGTATTATACCCAAGTACAGAAAGACTTGTTCTGGGCACAATATTTTCTTGAATGCTATATTCTCGTTCATCTAACAACTTGCTCCCCTGATCGTATAATTTCATTTGGAGTCTATCTGTATAGACACCAGCTTTAATCGGCGTTCCTGATGGTATTAGTAATGACAATATCGTCGAAGAATTAGTAAAGCTCAACTTTAAAGTTGATGTGCTAACTAACTGACTCTGTATACTTTGCATTTGGTACGGAACACTTTGAAATTGCCCTTTTAACTGAGCTTGGTTCTCACTTGTAATCACGAGCTGTAATTGACAACTCTCATCATTAATAACGCTTATACGTAACTCTTTCTTAGAGTCTACTTGCTGTAAGGCATGGTAGCTTTCAAAATCATCATAAATATGTTCAACCTTATCGAACCTAGCAGCACATTGCGCATGAATTAAAGGCGTAAAAATAAATAGTGCTAAACCACCCAATAATAAACTTACTTTTTTATTGTACATAAATAGCTCCTTTGCGCTGTAATTGTTCGCCTTCAGATACTTCAATCGTAAAATGTGACTTTTCTGCATTCTTAAGTGTAATTTCATAATTACAGGCGGTTAAACCTGTTAATGCAAATCGTCCTTTTTTATTCGTAAAAAATGTATGCTCTTTCTTACTACTATTATCTAAACAAATAGCCGTTCCAACCTGTAACGATAGTGGCTTTTTTTGTTGGTCGTACAGCGTTGCAATGACTGATATGTTAGCGGCAGTCCCTATTGTAATTGCATGACCCGTTCGATAAGGTGAATAAAGAGTAATAATACCAGAACCTATATCATACCCTGGCGCTAAGTTGTCAATATCGACTGCAACGTTGGTTGAGGCGTATGAACTTATATCGTTCAATAAAATAGTCTCGAAGTCTTCATTATCTGCCCTATATTCATCTTCATATTGCCCCAATATAACTTTTTTTCCTTTAAGGCTAGAGTGAGGTTTTACTAAAGCGAAGCTATCGTATATGGGTTTCCCAACAGCCCAACTCTTATCTGCAAATGCTATACTTGACGCCAAGCTTAATCGGCTCTGATGGTAAGCTGAGTCCTCATTAAATTGCTCGTAAAAACTCCCATGATCAAAGTTCATAACAAAACGATTCGCGTTATATTGAGTATTTAGATCAAAAACAGCTTCATTTTGATCATTTTTTTCAAGCCCAGCTCTTATGTTCAAAGCTCCAACATAGCGCTGATTACTATCTTGAGAGAATTCTAAACGTGTTTTTTCACGCCTAGATTGATGAGATAATTTAGCCCGTCGAGTATTAGAAAACTTATAAGTGACAGACAACCTTACATCCCATTGACTTTCTTCAGCGAGACCCTCCCACTGCCCACCTAAACTATATCTCCATTGGCTATTATCGATCTCACCAGAAAGACTAACCCCAATTGATTTATCAAATTGAGCTTCATCATATGACCTTGATAAGCTTGTAAAAAAAGATGTTTGCGTATTATCGCCCCAAAAAAAACTATAATTAGCCTGAATATAATGCTCTCTTAAGCGAGAACTAGATTGAGAATCAGGCCGATAACCAAGGCCTGTAAAATATCTTGATGAGTATTCATAACCCACCGTAATGTCAGTGTTATTATCACTATGATTTCTATAGTTACTATAAACAATGCGATAAGCATGGCCTGTTTTTTCATTGAAACTTATCGCATTTTCAAACGCAATCTGTCCAATTTTAGCTGCATAAATATTTTTAAAACCAACCTGCTGAGAATACTCATCACCCTGTACTGCCGCACCCGCTGTCCAGCTAGGTGTAATGCCATAATCAAGATAAAAGCTGGCTAGTGGCTCGTCGTAATCATAATCTAGCTCACTACCTAAGCGTGAAGGAACGCCTAAATGAAACTCATATTCAAGTTGCCCTTGAGCAAAAAGATCTAAACCTGTCGTTACGTCAAAATCAACAAAACGCACAACTCCTGCTATATCAGTGATCCTCAAAGTAATATTATTGCTTCCTTCATTAAGGGGAATATCATCAAGAGAATATATACCTGCGGCTAAATTAAGTTTTTGTACTATCCGCTCGCCAACTAACACCTCTACAGAGGATGGACTCTCTAAGGTAAAGCTACGAGAAGCACTGGGTCTGATAGGTCTGTCAGAAACTAGCGAAAAATCATGTGAAAGCGACAAACCTAGTACCCGTGCTGTTGATTGAAAATAACTACCTGAACTATAATTATCACCGACTGATATACGTAACCCACTAAGCGGTAGGTCATGTATTATACGAGTACCTAAGCGTCTAATATTTGATGAAGTAGGAGCTACTTCAGATAAATACTCCACTTCGTTTTCTAAAACCCAGCCTTCCCAGCTCACTACCATTTCAGAGCGAATAGCTAAGAGCTCATCTGTTGTGTCCTCGCCTTTATCTTGCTGATAAAAATAACTTGAATAAGCATTAACAAATCCACTTAGTTTAGCGGGTTCCGATGCTATTAAATTCCTTGAATCAGATTTTAAACTTAGCTGTTGAGGGCGAGTCAGTGTAAGAGGTACTGATATTTCTAAGCTAAAATCACTCATATCGAATGAAATATTATATCCAAATGACTCTAATGCTTTTGTATCAATAACATTCTTATTAACTTTAGACTCTAAAGAATCAAAATCTTCTGAAAATAAAAGTCGTTCGAATGAAACTTTAATTTCACTCCATTTGAGTGATAAATTATCATTTGGGTCAACTGCAAGAGTTAATTTACCAATAGCATTTTTATTCAGTTCTGCTTCAACACTGAGTTCGATGGTTCTTTTAGACGGGTTAATTTTTGAATAACATAATTGAGTAAAGCTCAATAAAAATATGCATAATAAAACTCGCATAACTAGCGAGCCAGCACTAAACGTAGATGATTTAAACTTCCTTCCTGTAAAGATTGTGGCATAGGGACTTTTATGACACTGGTGCTATGAGGAGCAAAAAAAACATCGTATCCGTTTGCTTTTAATTGATCTTTTAAAATTCGATCGCTCAGGGTTTTATTTTTAGTGATTTTTATTTCATAATCACTTAATCGTCCTGCCCCTTTTCCTTCATTTAATACTTCAGTGACGATAAAGCCATCCTCAACATGAGGTTCTTTTATAGTCAGTTTAGGAACTAATCGAGGTTGATCCAAATGAACAATTAAATTTACATTTAACAGCATCGTAAGTTGTGACTGTTTATTTATAGACTGCTTTGCAATGGGCTGCTCAATCAAACTAACTTGATAGCTTTTATCTGTACTAGGAAGTTTTTTATCTAACCATCTAAATTGCAACTGCTGGCTTTGCCCTGGTTGCAAAAATAGCGATGGAGGAAAAACCCACAATGGAGAGTCATCTAAAGAAATTAATTTAGGCGTGCCTTGAGAAAAGTCAATTTCGTAAATTTGGATATCAAAAGCAATGTCTCTTGGTAACTGATTGTGAACCAAGCTAGAAGCGTTACTTGAACGACTATCAGGGGAGAAAGTAACCACCATAGGCGTTACTTCTACAGCAAAGGTCGGTGCAATTACAATTACATATATAAGAAAGTAACTGCATATCCGCAGCATTAAAAATTGACCTCTAGAACACTGCTTGCTGCATTAAATTTTGTTGGAATTTTTATTGAGACCTCACGGCTAGATTTTGGTAATAAAATTTTTCCAGTCAGTGCTTTACTCAATTCAGCCCCTTCTAATAATAGCTCTTGATCATCGCCTTTAATAAGCCACTGTGCCTGCGATAAGCGAATATATTTATTGCCTGTATTTTCCAGAAGCACATTCCATGTTTCTGTATCTACTTGGCGTTTATTTTTAATTAATAATTTTGCCTCAGCACCTTTAGGCACCACATTAAATAAAGTCCTAAAGCTAACTGACATACCAACGCCTGACTGCCCCGCTTTCTCTAAATCAACAGATACCTGATCAATGGCTACACGGTACGCTTTCGAATTTTCTAATATTGGTTCCCCAATATATCGAACAATTACTGATTGACTTTTCCCGGACGGAATAATTGTAGTCATAGGAATAATTAAAAAGTCATCTTCGTTCGCTTTTAATGTTTCATCACCGTTAGGTGCAATTAGTAAATCAAAAGCTGATATCTCAATAGTTAAAGAACTATCTGAAGGGTTAGATATACGAATTGTTTGTTGTGATTGGCTACCTGATGATTCAAGCTCTGCGACCATTGGTTTAACTTGAAAAGCCAGTGTAGAATAAGAGCTGAGTAAAAGTATCATTAAAAAGATATAACGCATATAGAGTCCCTCCTGCTAAATTAAAAGGCAGTAATTACTGCCTTTTATTATGCTAATTAGTTAGCTGTTATTGCCAACATCAGCGTATCTGCATAAGTACCGGCATAAACGGGTGCTTGTGTTACAGTTAGTAAAATATTTCCAGCTACGCCACCTGCTGCAAGCGTTGGAGAACCAGCACGGCTTTGCGACTCAGATTTATCATTTTGGCCATTCTCAGCCGAAAGCGTAAAATCAAATGTCCCTGCAGTTAACTTGGCAGTGTAGCCGACACCACGATCTTCATGGTCAGCATTTTGCAAGTGCCCTTCAGATGTTGTTAATGACATTGTTGCACCATCAACATCATTACACTGCAAATCAAAGCCTACATTTTTAGTTGCACCATCTGATAATGTTTGAAAGAATTGTGTAGTGTTAATGTTGCTCACCCCACAAATCGATGACACTGCACCACCTACATTTAGATTTTCAGCAAATGCTGCGCCAGATGTTAGAGTTGCGATTGCTGATAACACGATTAACTTTTTCATTTTAATATTCCTTATCCATGTGACATATTTGTTTATATTTAATAGTTAGTGTTTTACCAAACTCCACCAGATACAACCGATGGTGTCATTTCTATGCGAAGCACATCCTGGTAACTTCCGGCATAAATTAAAGGCTCATCTAGTTTTAACTGTAATTTAGCTACGCTGTTAAATAAAATCTTATCAACATCAAAATTGTACATAGATTTGAGCTCAAGTGCTGTTGCAGAAACGTCGCTTGAAACCCCCTCTATTGACCAATTAATGTTATAAGCATTTATTTGAGTACTTTGCTGATGGCGCAGGCCACCATTTTCAGATTGCATTGATACTCGCATAGGTGAATTACAATTAATCACTAGCTTTGTACTCGCAAGGCCATCTGAAGAAAACTGAAGGTTGTTATTTTGAGTAGTAAAGCCGCACACTGGTGAAATATGACCTACCAGAGTTAAACTTACTTCATCGTTACTGTATGCATTCATTGCAAAGAAACATAATAAAAACCATATTACCTTCTTCATCCGCGCCATCTCCTTTGACCGACCTCGCTAAGACAGGACTGATACTATGATAAAATTGCAGTTTAGAAAGTTGTTATTTGCTTATGATTAGCTTTACTTATTGATAATTTCGACTATGTAACAATATAAAATATAAACATTTAAACTAAATAACTTATGTAAAACACTTATAATTAAATGTTAACAAATCTATATGGTAGTAAATACAATACTTACGGCTTGTAAGTTACATGAAGACGTTATAAACAAAAATCACCAGGCGTATATTTTATATCCAACCCCAGTACTAAACATTTTTAAACACAAACATTCGCACCTGATTAATTAAAAAACAAAATAATATTGACTAAAAATAAAATAAAAACCTTAAACAGTTCTGTTTATTAGATAAATACTCGTTATGCACTTATACTAATAAAGAAATCAACATTTAAATAACAAATAGGAACAACATATGAAAAAGCTATCTGTAGCAGTGGCTGTATGTGCAGTTTTAGCATCTAGCTATGCTAGTGCTGAGGTAAGAATTAATGGTTTTGCATCAATTATCGGTGGTAAAAGTCTGGACAACTTAGATCACATAGCTGATCCAAATGATCCGGATGATAATCCTACTATATATGGCTATGATGACGATATCTCTTTTAAAAATGAGAGTAAATTCGCTTTACAATTATCTGCAGACCTACATGAAAAGCTAACAGCTACGGCTCAAATTATTGCGCGTGGAGAGGATGACTTTGACGCTACATTCGAATGGGCATACATTACTTATGAATACAGCGATGAACTGCAATTTAGCGCTGGTAAAATGCGTGTTCCTTTTTACAAGTATTCTGATTTCTTGGATGTAGGTTATGCTTATCGCTGGGTACGTCCGCCAAAATCAGTATACGGTATCCCATTTTCAACTTATGAAGGAGTTAGTGTAGTTTACAGCTCTCAATTAGGTGATTGGGATTCTACGCTTCAAGGCTTTTATGGTGCATTCGATGGTGATATTGACGTATTTGGAACAGAATTACCTGCTGAATTAAATAATTTAGCCGGTATAAACTGGAGTCTATCATACGACTGGTTCAGTGCGCGAGCTGCATACATTGTGGCCGACACTAGCATTTCATCAGAGGATAGCGGCCTAATTGGTCTCGTAAGTGTATTGTCTGATAGTGGCTTAACTAATACTGCGAATGACCTAATCACTGAAGAAGATAAAACGAGTTTCGTTGGCGTTGGTTTTTCTGTTGATTATGAAAACTTTTTGTTTGATGCCGAATATACACAATTTGAGGTTGAAGACAGTATACTACCAGAACAGTCACAGTATTACGCATCAGTTGGTTACCGTATTGACAGTGTAATTGTTCATTTTACTTATGAAGACAATGATGACAAACATGACTCATCACGTTTTAATACCATTGAGTCAATACCAACCTTAAACTCGGCTGTAAATGGTGCTCTTGAAGGTCTTCGTGCACAAAGTAACGTATACACAATTGGTGCACGTTATGATTTTCACCCTTCCGCTGCTTTCAAAATCGACTTTAGTCGTTTTGAAGATGATATAACCGATACAGAGACGGATGTTGTAGCTGTTGGTGTAGATCTTGTCTTTTAATTGGAGCTTATGATGAAAAAATTAATTTTAGTAAGTGCACTTTCATTGTGCTCAATTAATGTATTTGCAGAAGTTGCTGTGATTATTAATCCAAGCAATGCTAGCACAGTAGATGCTGACACAATAAAAAAGATTTATCTGGGAAAAAGTAAGTCATTTAGTAATGGCGATAAAGTTAATCCTATAAATCAAGATGGTACATCTGTAGCTGATGAATTTAACGACAAAGTAGTAGGTAAGTCTAGCAGTCAGTTAAATGCATATTGGTCAAAGCTTGTATTTACAGGTAAAGGCACCCCGCCTGAAAAACTAACAACTGACCAAGCTGTTATTGATTTTGTTGCTGCTAATAACGATGCTATTGGCTATGTTGATAGCGCTAAAGTGACCGATAAAGTAAAAGTAATTGCTACCTTTTAGCAGTGAAATTGATATAAAAACCACCTAGAGGTTAATACTGATAGGTTAATAAATATTTAACTAATCAATAAACCGACCTTCTGGTCTGTTTATGAAGGCTTCTGAATTTATTCAGAGGCCTTTTTTTGCAGCCCACTACAACACTTTTTCTAGCCAATAGTTACGAACCCAATTCAGAAGACTTCTGTCAGCTGAGTGTTGCGAACTGTGCAATTAATATTATTAATTTAATTCAGACTATGTTTATTGAGAACTCAGGGAGTATCCCTATATAAATAGAGTAATAGTAAGCTAAAGTAGAGCATCACATATTACTAATAAAGCGAGAGTGGACATATACTAGGTATGTCAAACCAAATACCCAAACAAAAAAGCCAGTCAGCGGTTAACTAACTGGCATCACCCTAGGGTAGATTTATATACTGACTCAGTACTGAGCTTTACTCAATTCTAAACTTAGCGGTTGCATCTAATAGGTTATCAGATAGGTAATGTAGGTTTTTGGCTACGTCGCGTACAGCAAGTAGTGAGTCCATAGTATCTTCGAACGATACATGCATATTTGACACATTATCTACTACCATAGCTGCAACGGATGTTTGTTCCTCAGTCGCTGCTGCTATTTGCGAATTCATACCATTAATTTCTAACATTTGCTCTGCGATTTTCTCTATTGAAATACCTGTTTTTTCTGCGGCTGTAGCATTATCTGTTGCCATATCACGTGCTGAAGTCATAGCAGCTACAGATTCATTTGCGGCAGTCGTTAATGATCCCAATAGTTCACGTATTTCATTAGTAGAATGTGCAGTGCGAGAAGCCAGTTCACGAACCTCATCTGCCACTACAGCAAAGCCTCTTCCATGTTCACCTGCTCGTGCAGCTTCAATAGCAGCATTAAGAGCAAGTAAGTTTGTCTGATCTGCAATAGACGTAATTACATTCAAAATCTGCGATACATTTTTTGTATCGTCCGCAAGCTTATTAATAGTCCCTGCAGCTCGATTAATTTCATCACTGAGCGTACGAGAAGCGGTAACTGACATCTGTACTTGTGTACGACTTTGTTCAACTTCTTTCTCGGCCGTTTCAGCAGCGTGAGAAGCGTTAGCTGCAGATTCTGATATATCACCAACACTCTGCTTCATTTCTTCCATAGATTGCTTAACAATTTCAGCATCAGTGGTTTGCTTTGTTGTAGCACGCTCAGCTTGTTCCATACCTTGAACTAGTCGTGTTGAGTTTTCCATTAAAGGCTCACATACAGCAATAACTTCAAGAACTGTTTCTCTTAGTAAGGAAATAAATGCGTTAAAATTAATAGAGACTTGGCCAATTTCGTCTTCTGAGTTAACAGATAGCTGTGTGCTTAAAGAACCATTGCCGCTTGCTAATAAACTAAGGTTGTTAGCTGCATCACTCGCAGATGAACCTATATTCTTAGCAATCCAAATAGCCATAAACAATAATAAAATTAATGAAATAATGGATACAGCTAACATTAGAGTTAATGCTTCATCAGAGCGCGCTTTAGTGTTGGCAACCAGTTCAAAAAAACGATTATCCGCTTTTTGTTGAGCGCCTTTAAAACTTTCTAAAACAGATCCATATAAACTTGTTTTAAGCTGCGCTTGTTGCTGAATCTTACTAAAATCAGCAGTACCGTTAACCATACCTGTAGCAATACTTGAGGATATTTTTTCATAATCTGACAACTCATTAATAATATCGTTATTAATGTAGGAGTTATTAAGTTGCGTTATTAAGGTAATATTAGACTCTAAAGTTTGATATACCTCGTCTGCTTTAACTATAAGATCTTGCTCACCAAACGTAACCGCTTGGGTATAAAGTTCATCAAGTTTTTCTAAAAGCCCTACGTTTTGCGACGTTATTTTTACAACCTTATACGATGAGTTACTCATTTCATCGAGAGAAACCTTATTATCATTCATAGCTAAATAGTTTATCAATACGATCACTATGAAAGCCACTACCGCAATGCATGTTATTGCATGTATTTTTTTTGTTATGCTTAGGTTTTGAAAAGAGAAGCCTGAAGCCATACTGTGCTACCTTATTTTATTGTCTATATCTATTATCGGCTTGATATCTATAAGTGTGAGCTAAATTTGTAATATTTCTAGTTTTTTCTAACAAATAGAAGAATTATTTAACAATAAACACACATCGCTCATAAAACGATCACAATAAATTACAGATACAAAAAAACCAGTAACATCACTGCTACTGGTTTCTAAATTTGGTGCGGATGGGGGGACTTGAACCCCCATGCCCTAAAGCACCACCCCCTCAAGGTGGCGTGTCTACCAATTCCACCACATCCGCATTTTTTAAGCTTTCGCTTAATTGTTAAACATGTGATTTATTTGAGGACTATAAATCGTTTAACGATAGCTTTACGCTAAATTAGTTTGGTACGTCAGAGCTTTGCTCTTTAGTAGATGTTACTGGAACATCTTCTTCAACAGGAACTACTGTTTCTACTGCTGGAGCTGCTTCTAGGTTTTCCCATTCGTCAGTCTTTTTAATTTGACCAGCAGTTAGGTTTCCTAACACAATGCTTAATACAAAAAATACCGTTGCTAAGCTTGTGGTTGTTTTTGTCATAAAGTTACCTGCACCTGACGAACCAAAAACTGTGCCTGATGCACCAGCGCCAAATGAAGAACCCATATCTGCGCCTTTACCTTGTTGAATTAAAACCATTCCAACTAGAGCCAAAGCCACAACTAAATAAACTACTAATAAAATTTCGTACATCTTATACAGTCCCTTTTGCACTGTTACAGATTGCAGTAAAAGATTCTGCTTTTAGACTTGCGCCGCCAATTAAGCCGCCATCTATATCTGTTTGTGCAAATAATAATTCGCTATTTTTTTCATTAACGCTACCACCATATAAGATGGTAAGCCCTTGTGCTAAATTGCTATCAAGTGATGCAATTTTGTCACGGATAAATTTATGAACAGTTTGTGCCTGCTCTGGCGATGCAGTCTTACCTGTGCCTATGGCCCAAACGGGCTCGTATGCTATCACAGAATCTTTCAGTGCTGCTACACCTAATTTCTCTATTACTGCATCAATTTGTGCAGCAACTACTTGTTCGGTTTGGCCGTTTTCTTGCTCACTTTCGCTCTCGCCTACACATAATATTGGTGTTAACCCAACTTGCTGTGCTCTAGCAAACTTTTCAGCGACTGTTGCATTACTTTCGTTATAAATACTGCGGCGTTCAGAATGACCAACGAGTACGTAAGTTGCACCTAAATCTTTTATAAGCTGCGCATCAACTTCACCAGTAAATGCGCCAGGTGTATTTTCAGAAACAGTTTGAGCTCCTGTAGAAACACCGCTAGCTACCATTGCTGGTACAAGTGGGAATGGAGGAAATAAAACAATGTCCATCTCTTGTGATTTTACATCGTTAATAGCGTCAGACATTTGTTTAACTAACTCTAAAGAGCCATTCATTTTCCAGTTGCCTGCGACCATCGCCTTGCGTATTGCCATTATCCACTCCACATTAGAAAGCGGGCGAGATATTAACTTTTCTCGCCCAAAGTTACAAGAGATTATTGTTATTAATCAGTTTGTTTGCTCATAGATTCTACAACAGCTGCAATTTTTTGAGCGCTGTCTATTACAATCTTTTCTTGCTCGGCTTCAACCATAACACGAACCACAGGTTCAGTGCCTGACTTACGCAGTAAAACACGGCCTTTATCGCCTAAAGCAAGCTCTACTTCTGCTACAGCTGAAAGCACTTCTGGTGCTTTTGTCGGGTCAGTTCCAGCTGTATAACGCACGTTAATCATCTTCATTGGATACTTGGTAAAACCAGCGCCTAAGTCTTGCAATGTACGATTTTGTGCAACCATAGCAGCAAGTACTTGTAAGCTTGAAATAATACCATCACCCGTGCTAATTAAGTCTAGATTCAGTACATGACCTGAGCTTTCACCGCCAATTTTCCAGCCTTTTTGCTGTAGTAATTCCATAACATAGCGATCACCCACTTTACTGCGAGCAAACTCGATACCTTTTGCTTTTAAAGCGTTTTCAAGGCCCATGTTAGACATAACAGTACCAACTACACCACCACCCAAATTATCATCTTGGGCTGCTTGGCAAGCAATAATATAAACCAGATCATCACCATCAAAAACACGGCCATTATGATCAACCATCATCACGCGGTCACCATCACCATCGTATGCAATACCTACGTCGGCTTTAAGTTCAAGCACTTTACGTTTAAGGGTATCTACGTGAGTAGCGCCACATTCATGGTTGATATTAACGCCGTTAGGCTCACACGCATGTGTTATTACTTCTGCGCCAAGTTCACGCATAACAGAAGGTGCAATATGATAAGTTGCGCCATTTGCGCAATCGACAACAATTTTAAGACCTTCTAAAGACAGGCCTTGCGGGAACTGGCTCTTACAAAACTCTATATAGCGGCCATCCGCACTGACTAAACGCGATGCTTTGCCTAATTTATCTGAAGCAACGCATGTCATTTGCTCATCAAGCATCGCTTCAATTTCAAGCTCTACTGCATCATCAAGCTTTAAGCCTTGACCATTGAAAAACTTAATACCGTTATCGTAATACGGATTATGTGAGGCACTAATTACAATACCTGCCTCAGCACGAAATGTTTGCGCTAAATAAGCAACGGCCGGTGTAGGCATAGGACCCAATAATACAACATCAATGCCAGCAGCAATTAAACCAGCCTCAAGTGCGGTTTCAAGCATATAGCCCGAAATACGCGTATCTTTACCAATAATTACTTTTTTAGTACCACTTTGCGATAATACACGCCCAGCAGCCCAGCCTAGCTTCATTGCAAATTCAGGGTTTATTGGAGCGGCGCCTACAAGTCCACGCACGCCATCGGTGCCAAAATATTTTCTTTCTTTCATTGTGAAATTCCTTGTTCGCAGGCTTGATATACACCAAGTACATCTGCGGTTTCTTTTACGTCATGTACACGAATAATTTTTGCGCCATTTTGCGCTGCGATTAACGCACCCGCTAAGCTGCCCGCTAACCGTTCATTTGTATTTCTGTTTAATAAATTACCTATCATCGATTTACGAGATAATCCGGCCAATAATGGCAAACCTAATTTATTAAAATCGTCAAACTTAGCCAATATTTGATAGTTATGACTAAGCGTTTTTCCAAATCCAAAACCTGGGTCTAGAATAAGTCGTTCAAACTTAATCCCAGCTGTTTCACATGCTTTAATACGTTCACTAAAAAACATACTTATATCTGCAAACAAATTATCGTAATGAGGTGACGATTGCATGCTCCGGGGCTGCCCTTGCATATGCATTAAACAAATTGCTACATCTTCATACTGCGCAACCGTTTCTAAGGCGTCTATTTCTTGTAAAGCTCTAACATCATTGACTATATCTGCACCTGCAAGTATTGCTTGTTCCATTACCTGTGCTTTACTGGTATCAATTGAAATAACGCAATCACTGTGCTGACGTATCGCTTTAATAGCGGGGATTACTCGAGCAAGTTCATCTTCTAAGCTAACATCTGGCGCGCCTGGGCGAGTAGATTCTCCCCCTATATCTAAAATTGTCGCACCGTCATCTAATAATTGCATTGCGCGTTTTAGCGCTATTTTGGGATCTAAAAACTGCCCACCATCAGAAAATGAATCCGGCGTTACATTTAGTATTCCCATAATAACGGGCTTTTCAAGATTAAGCGTACGCCCTCTCGGAAGCTTTAATATGTTAGTCATTGCCAACCTTTATTCTTTTTCTAAATAGCTGATACAAAAAAGCCCCGAAGTTCGGGGCTTTCATTACTATTTTAACGATTATTCAGCTTTGTCATCAAGGTTTGTTTCATCTTTTTTTGATGAATCATCAGTCTTTTGACTTTCATCAGCAACTGGTTCTTGAGGTTCTTCCGCTTTTACCGGTTTAGCTTCATGACGGTCATGTGCATCACGCGGTTCACGTACTGGTTGGCGTGCCATTAAATCATCAATTTGCTTAGCATCAATAGTTTCGTATTTCATTAACGCATCTTTCATTGAGTGAAGAATATCAATATTTTCTTTTAATATTTCTTCTGCTCGTTGATAGTTACGGTCTGAAAATAAACGTACTTCTGCATCAATTATTTTAGCGGTGTCGTCTGACATGCTAGATGAACGACTACCACCGCCACCCATGTACATTTCGTTCTGATCTTCAGCGTAAAGTAATGGGCCTAATTTTTCACTTAAACCCCAATGCGTAACCATTTTACGCGCTATGTCTGTAGCGCGTTCAATGTCATTACTTGCACCCGTTGTTACTTTATCTGCGCCGTAAATAAGCGCTTCAGCAATACGGCCACCATAAAGGCTAGAAATCATTGACTCTAAAAGCTCTTTTGAATGACTAACACGGTCTTGTTCAGGTAAGTACATTGTTACACCCAGCGCACGGCCACGTGGAATAATAGATACTTTATAAACCGGATCATGTTCTGGCACCATACGACCAACAATTGCATGGCCAGCTTCATGGTACGCTGTCATTGCTTTTTCTTGCTCGCTCATCACCATGGTCTTGCGCTCTGCGCCCATCATGATTTTATCTTTAGCTGCATCAAATTCAGCCATACTTACAACACGTTTATTACCACGTGCTGCATAAAGTGCAGCTTCGTTTACTAAGTTTGCTAAATCAGCGCCAGAGAAACCTGGAGTACCACGGGCTATAAGAGCCGCTTCTACGTTATCGCCTAATGGCACTTTACGCATGTGTACTTTAAGTATTTGCTCACGACCACGAATATCAGGTAAACCTACTTCAACTTGACGGTCAAAACGACCTGGACGAAGTAATGCAGGGTCTAATACATCCGGTCGGTTAGTTGCTGCGATAACGATAATACCTTCGTTACCACCAAAACCATCCATTTCTACTAGCATTTGGTTAAGTGTTTGCTCACGTTCGTCGTTACCGCCGCCCATACCAGCACCACGTTTACGACCAACAGCGTCAATCTCATCTATAAAGATAATACAAGGCGCCGCTTTTTTAGCTTGCTCAAACATGTCACGTACACGTGACGCACCAACACCGACAAACATTTCAACAAAATCTGAACCAGAAATTGTAAAAAATGGCACTTTTGCTTCACCAGCAACAGCCTTTGCAAGTAACGTTTTACCGGTACCTGGAGGACCAACCATTAGTATACCTTTAGGAATACTTCCGCCAAGCTTTTGAAATTTCGATGGGTCACGTAAAAAGTCGACCAATTCGGTAACGTCTTCTTTCGCTTCATCACAGCCTGCAACATCAGCAAACGTTGTTTTAATTTGGTCTTCGCTCATTAAGCGAGCTTTACTCTTACCAAATGACATAGCGCCTTTACCGCCGCCGCCTTGCATTTGACGCATGAAGAATATCCATACACCTATAAGCAGTATCATCGGGAACCAAGAAATAAATATACTTGCTAAGAATGATTGTTCTTCAGGTTGTACACCCTTCACATTTACATCATTTTTAAGTAAATCATTTATTAAGTCTTCATCGTACATTGGCATCGTTGTTTGAAAACGCTCACCACTGCTCTTAGTACCAGTAATATTTCCTGTACCGCGGTCGATAATAACTTCTTGTAAAGAGCCACTGCGGACATCTTTTACAAATTGAGTGTAACTTGTTTGACGATCAACTTGCTCGCCGCCATTAAAGCTCTGAAAGACTGACATCAGCACAACTGCAATCACCAGCCATAGTATTAAATTTTTCGCCATATCGCTCAAGGGGTTAACCTCTTGTATCCAATTAATTTAAATTCAACTAAACGCCAAGCAACTGTACTACAGTTTGTATCCAGTCGCTACTATATATACTTCCCGAGAACGGGCACGTGAGGCATCAGGTTTGCGTATTTTCACTGCTTTAAAACTATTACGTACATCTTGCAAGTATTGATCAAAGCCTTCTCCTTGGAAAACTTTAACAATAAATGCGCCATTTTTCTTTAGTACTTGACTACACATATCCAGCGCAAGTTCTACCAAATACATACTACCCGCTTGATCTACTGAGTTATTGCCACTCATATTTGGTGCCATGTCAGAGAGTACCACATCAACATTTTTACCATCAATACGTTTTAACAACGCATTTAATACAGCCTCCTCACGAAAGTCACCTTGTAAGAAGTCAACACCCGCAAGTGAATCCATCGGCAATATATCACACGCGATCACTTGGCCTTTGTCACCTACTTTTTCAGCCAAATATTGAGACCAACTTCCTGGAGCCGCCCCTAAATCAACAACTGTCATACCTGGACGAAGTATTTTATCTCTATTTTGTACTTCATCTAATTTAAAAACCGCTCGGGAACGCCAGCCTTTTTTTTGCGCTTCTTGAACATATTTATCATCAAAATGTTCTTTCAGCCATCGCTGTGAACTGGCTGACTGTTTTTTATTTGTCATAAATTAACACGCAACTAATTAGTAATATTCTCTAGATGGCGTTAGAATACCCTTAATTCAAGCCATATTCAGCAAAATTTGTATAAACATGACATTATCAAACAAACAAAAGCAGTTTTTAAAAGGTCAGGCACATAGCCTTAAGCCTGTAGTTTTACTAGGTTCTAACGGTTTAACCGAAGGCGTAGTAGTAGAAATTCAAAGTGCATTAGAAATTCACGAATTAATCAAAGTTAAAGTTCCAACTGACGATCGTGAAACAAAAGCATTAATTTTTGAAGCAATCGTACGTGAAACTGGTGCGACTAAGCTACAAACGATAGGTCACACTATTGTGCTTTATCGTCAAAGCGTTGAGAAAAAAATACATTTACCGCGTAACTAATTATTCCTGTTAAAGGATTTAGTGCGTTTAAATTAAAAAAACCAGCTTAATGCTGGTTTTTTATTATTTAACATTTTAAATCAAAAACTCATTTTATGATGGGTTACATCATATTCGCTACCATTACTACTGGGCTTCTTATTCAATATAAAGTACTGAGAAAATTGTGTTTCACTCATTGCTGGCACTTTTTCATTCGAAAGTAGCTCGGCTAGTTGCGGTGTTGTATTACTGTGCCCAATAACAACAACTACACCTTTTAGTTTTAGTAACTCATTTTTTAAATCACTTAGCTTACCTGCGTTATACACATTTATTTTGGTATTAAAATGTGCCTGCAAAGGTGCGGCTGTTTGCAACGTGCGTTTATAGTTGCTGCTAAAAAGATGTATATTTTGATGTTCTTTAAACAACGTAACTAAATTATTTGCACGTGCCTTCCCCTCTTCTGAAAGCGCTGGATTTTTACCCGTTAACTTTTCGCTATGACGAAACAAATATATCTCATCAGGTGCTGCAAACACTAAACTACAATTGAATGACATGATTAAAAAAGTGATTGCTAATATTATTTTATTATTCATATTTTTTTACCTCGTTTGTATTCTAATAGCCTGTCGATAAATTCAGTCGTTAGCTCATTGATTACGCCGGTTTCAGCATTAACTATTAAGCTAAAACCAATATTTAAGTGAGGAAATACAACCACATCACTTCTATAACCTTGCACCCAGCCACTATGATAGTAAAGTGTTTCATCAGCATAGTTATAAACGCGCCAGCCTAATCCGTAATAGGCTTCATTGAGGTGTTTTTTCCATACCCTGCGATGCATTTCTTTTTTTGTATGTGTATAAGGGCGTGTTTGTTTTGCTAGAGTATCCAATGACAAAACATCAGGATATTGGCCCAGCTGCGCTCTTAACCAAATAGCCATATCACTTGCGCTAGCGTTCACACCCGCTGCAGGTCCCACTTTATAATAATTTTTTTTAAGCTTAGCGCTATACCAGCGTTTTTTACCCCGCACATGAGGTAGAGCATAATTATTGTCATGCACCATTTGTTCAAAACCTAAGCTCGCATCACTCATTTTTAATGGCTCAAAAATAGCTTCTCGTAACCACTGTCCGTAACTTTTATCGGTGCTTTGTAATATCACATCGCCTATAAGACTAAACATAACGTTTTGATAGCCATAACATTCGCCGGGTTTGCAAATTGGTTTGACGCTAAGCAGCTTTTCAACAATACCTGGGTAATCCATACGAGATTCAATTAAATTGTCGTATGCATTAGGAACTAATCCACTTGAATGGCTCAAAAGATGAAACACCTTTAAATCATCTTGATAAACAGTCCCTTTAAAATCAGTTATGTATTCGCTAACAGGCTTATCTAATTCCAGTAGGCCGTTAGCAGCCAATTTAGCTGATAACGAGCCTGCAAATGTCTTCGAAACAGACGCGAGTCTAAACCGAGTATGCTTATTAACTTTTTGTCCATTTCGTGATTTAGTTACGCCCATGGTGTGGATGTAGTCTGAATTGTTTATATTTACAATCGAAAGCGCTGCACCGGGTATACCTTTACTTTTTAATTTTTTTTGTGCGTAACGGCCGTACTTTTTTACAAATGCATCCCAATCAGGATCCGCTTTTGCTGCAAAACCCATAGAACTAAACAGCAAACACAAAGCAGATAGGCAATACGATAAAGAGTTGAGATACTTCATTTTTTATAAAATTTATCTTTTTAACTACATCTGCGCAGATAATATCATGAAGTTTTGTTTGTACTAACGTACAATACGACGATTATTTGGTTTTAAGCGAGTGTTTAGTACTTATGCGTTTTTTAGTTGTGTCACTTTTTATTTTATTATCAACTGGTTGTGCTATTACAAAGCAACCGGCCGAACCACTGGCTATGCCATTAAAGCCAACATTAAAAAGTCAGACCTATCAACTTGAGTACACTACAGAGCACTCATCTCCAAAAGTTAAATCGGTTCAGCTTCCTGCACATAAAGTAGTTAGAAACCAAACAGTAAAAATCATTACCGATAAGGCAAGCGTAACCGATAAACTTCTATCGCAAATTAGCCAAGCACTGAACGATAAACAACTAAAAGTAACAACTAAAAATAACAGTGACTACACACTGACTATTCAGCAACTCGATTTAACTTTCACAGATGATACTAAGTACGCAATAAAGCAACCAGAGAAGCCATTTACTTTATATTCAAATGTTGCCCAGCAATACCCAACACAACAGTGCGCTGCAATATTTGCACAAGTTAGTATGCGTCTCACGCACAAGTCATCGGGTGATGTTGTTTGGTTTGCTAAATCTTCAATCGACAGTGCAAGTTTTCATCGTGAACCACTAATTTACAATTTCACCGAAGAGCAAAAAATAACAAATGAGCTTGAGGTTGTCGCTTTTATTCATCAGCAAAACACTGACGAGGCCCGAATTGAAAGACTTGGCAAAGATATTCAAATACCTCAGTACAAAACGTTGTCAAAACTATCTAGCCTTACCAAACTTAGCGGTCCATGTAATAGAACAGAAGTAAGTGCATTAACACCTATGATGCAGTTTTACTTGAGTAGTATATTAATCGATAAAATTAAAGTTCAGTAAATTAGGGTCTGTTGATCTTTACGGATTAAAATTTGTTCAAACTAGGGGCTATTTAATCGCGGCGCGAGATTTGTAACCTAGTGGGCTAAGTCAAAACCGAGCAACAAAGAGTAAATAGCCCCTAGGAAGAACCCTTTGGGCAGCGCCTGTTTGGCATTAATGCTACGTTATCGCCCATTTATGGGGAATAGCCACACTGCATAGGCTCTGCCTTACCTAAATACCAAACAGACTGCTGCAAATTTAACCTTGAAAGTTCAACAGACCTAACACTTACTACATTTTTTTACAGATTAAAGGAACGAATTAACAATATACTACGCTTAATAACAAATAATAATTAGGCCCTAAGGGATGAGAAACGCTTTGCTTAACCATACTTTACTGAGCATAACACTGCTTTTTTGCTGCATTTTTAGCACGTCGAGTATGGCAAGTAACCGCTATTATGCAGATAATACGTTAGAGCCAACCCAAGGCTTTGCGTGGGATTGGAGTGCTGGTGCGGGCTTTTATATTGAAGATTCTTACCTTGTCGGCATTGAGTCTTACGATAAAGGCGTTGAGCTCGACTTAAGTCTTGCTGTTTCCTACGATAAATTTTACCTTGATTTCGATCACAATCAACTCAGTGGCGGCCTTGTAATAGGCTACAGTCTTATAGATAAATTTGATTGGGGCCTAGATATATTAGGCACAAATACTCAAGCTGGATTTGACGAAAAAGGCCTCGGATTCTATAACCATGGTGTTATAAAAGAACTCCAAGGTATAAAAAAACGTAATTACGACTTTGACGTCGGCCTTCGACTTTCTCGTCGATTTGAAAATTCTCAATTCTCTTTTGAATACCTTCATGATGTATCTGGCGCGCACAATGGCTGGGTTATAAATAGCTTTTTTAGTCACATTTTGCCGTGGCGAAACTGGGAGTTTAGATCTGGTGTTGGTTTAAGCGCCTACTCTGCTGACTTTACCAATTATTACTTTGGTATTGATAGCGATGAAGCCACCAGCCTTCGCCCGGTTTATAGCAGCAATGCCAGTACTAGTATTATTTTTGAGTTCCATGCTGAGTACCCAATAAGCCAAGATTGGGTGTTTTTATCCGGCTGGCTTACCACATGGTTTTCAAAAGAGATTGACGACAGTCCAATTATTTCCCAAGGATATCAACACAAAGCCAAGGTAGGCCTACGTTATGTATTTTAGATGGATCTGTGTATTACTGATCTTCCCCAGTACTTTTACTGTTAAAGCTCAGGAACCTCCTGAAGCACTTATAGCAGTTCCAGACACCTGCGTTGCATTGCGCGAAGGGCGAAATTGCTATGCTGACGTAACGCTAACGTGGGAGCAACCTATCATTGGTAATTACTGCCTACGTGACGCCACCTCAAAGTACATAATGCAATGTTGGCTCAAGCAACAGAGCGGTACCTTTAATTATGCATTTGATTCACAGCAAAGTATTTCATTTGAACTATTTGACAGCAATACCTCTAAAATAATTAGTATTGCCGAAGTAAAGCTTCAATGGGTATATCAAAACAGGCAAAAAAAGCGCCGCTGGCGACTATTTTAATACCAATCGCATTAAGGATATTTTCATGGATAACTATGGCACTATTTTACTCGTTGAAGACGATGTATCACTTGCTCAATGGGTTGCTGAATACTTAACAGAGCAAGGCTACACAACGCATGTTTGTCACAGAGGTGACGAAGTAATTAGCCAAGTCAAAACGTTAAATCCAAATATCGTGCTCCTTGATATTATGCTTCCAGGGCAAGATGGTATAAGCGTGTGTAGAGAACTTCGTAGTTTTTATAATTCGCCCATCATAATGCTCACCGCACGCGATGAAGAAATGGATGAGGTCATTGGTCTAGAAGTAGGTGCAAGCGACTACATAATGAAACCTGTGCGCCCTCGTGCATTGCTAGCGCGTATAAAAGCAGCCCTTCGCCAAAACAATGAGCCAAATACCCCACACGTTAACGAGAGTGTTATTAATGTTGGTACGCTTAGTATTGATACCGAATCTAGAAATGTAAAACTCAACAAGCAAGACGTAAACATATCAAGTGCTGAGTATTTACTGCTTCATTACCTTGCGAGCAATGCAGGCCAAGTGGTCTCGCGTGACGCTGTATTTAAAGCAACCAAAGGCAGAGAATACGATGGGCTTGATAGAAGTGTTGATGTACTTATTTCTGCACTTCGTAAAAAGTTTAATGATGATCCACAAAACCCTGAAAAAATTAAAACTATTTGGGGCCGTGGATATTTACTTGTTTCTACTGCGTGGTAATAAAGTGATGAATAAATAAATGAAAAAGTTTTATATATCGCTTTTAGGCAGTGCACTTTTATCTATTGTGGTATTGGGCTGGCTTATTGATGCTTTTAGTCAACAAGCGCATACCCCACAGGATGAATTTAGTCAGCAAAGTAAAATGATTATGGGTTTTAGCAAGCAATTAGCTAACATACCCACATCTGAGCGCAGCGATTATGTAAAACAACTGGCGCTAGAATTTGATGTTTTAATTGATTATAAACCTAATGAATCACTTGCTTTACCGCCTTCTTTATTATTACAAATGCATACGCCGGGTGGGCTGATTTTAGAAGATCAGCAAGGCTTTTATATGCTTTATAGCAGCGCTGTTTTAAATCCTTTTCACTTATCAATGCGTTTAGATAAAATTTTTGATAGCGAGCAACATAACGACATTATATTAACCTTACTCTTTTACGCAGGCTTATGTGTATTTATGGGGTTTATTATTGCGCCCTTAGCTAAACGATTAACCGTGTTAAATGAAGCCGCTAAAAAGTTTGCCTCTGGTAATGTTCAAGCCCGAATAAAAGTATCGCATTTTACTTACATAAAAGACGTAGAGCTTACCTTTAACCGCATGGCCAGCCAAATAGAGAAACTTGTCGCTGAAAATAAACTAATGGCTTCAAGTTTATCTCATGATATACGCACCCCTATCGCGTGCCTGCGATTTGGTTTAGATGCGGCATTAGATAGCCATGATGAGCAAAAAGTAAAACAGTATTTAACCCGTATGGAAAATGATTTAGACCATATGGAATCGATGCTTAGTAGCTATTTAGCTTTTGCTACTTTAGAACAAAATGCTAATAAGCTGACCTATTCATCAACAAACATTAAGTCCTACCTTGAAGATATTTTAGTTCAACTTGCACCAAAACTTGAAATGCAAATGCTTAACGTACAGCTCAATAGTACAGATAAAATAATAAATGCAGATCTTCACTGGCTTGCTCGCGCAATTACTAACTTATTAACTAACGCATGTGATTTTGCAAGCCAACATATTTACCTGAGCGCAAAGTTACACGAGCAACAGCTTATAATAACGGTAGAAGATGACGGCCCGGGTATCGCTCGAGAAAATTTTAGTAATGTATTTAGCCCATTTTTTAGGGAAGAAGATCACCGTAACAGAGCTGATAAAAGTTACGGCCTTGGTCTAGCTATCGTTGAAAAAGTAGCCGACTGGCATCATGGTAGTGTTAAAGTAAGTAAAAGTACCCAGCTAGGTGGTGCGTGTTTTACTCTCACTATTGCACAGCATCATAATTCGTAAAGCAATAGTTACAGACTGTAATTAACAATTATTAAACAAAATCAACTCGTTATTTTAAACGACTCGATAACAACAATTAAAATCGATGGTTATAACACACACTTTACTTATTAAATTGTGCTAGATCAGCAAATAAGCACTTTTTATTTTTTAACATTTCCAGTAGATTGTCACCGCCGTCACACAATAGAGAAGTACAATAATATGAGCGCAGTTAGAGGCGAGTTCAGCTCTCGCTTTGGTTTTATTATGGCCGCCGCGGGTTCTGCCGTTGGTTTGGGCAATATTTGGGGATTCCCTACACAAACAGCAAGTAATGGCGGTGCTGCATTTTTAGTCGCATATTTAGTGCTTGCGTTCTTTTTAGCCTACCCCGCTTTAATGGCTGAACTTATGATTGGTCGTCATGGCCAAGCAAATGCGGTTTCATCACTTCAAAAAATATCTAATAAGCCATGGCAAAAACACTTTGCCTTTATTGTTGGTTTTGGCGGTATTTTATGTGCTGGCTTTATATTAAGTTTTTACGCCATTGTTGCTGGTTGGATGCTCAGCGCTACAGCTGAACCCATAGCCACTTTAGTTGGTGCCAACACAGCATCTACATGGTTAAGCGAGCAATCACTTACCCGAAACATTATATTCACTCTCGTCTTTATCGTACTAACTGTCGCTATTATCAGTAGAGGCGTTGAGAACGGTATTGAAAAATGGTCAAAACGTTTAATGCCCGCTCTTTTGGGGATTTTATTTGCACTTATTGCTTATGTAATGACCCAAGATGGCGCAATGGAAGGTTTAAAGGCTTACTTAGTTCCTGATTTTTCGTCTATTTTTGACGCAAAACTATTAGTTAGCGCACTAGGACAAGCTTTTTTCTCTTTATCGCTAGGTACTAGCGTAATGATTATTTACGGCTCGTACATCAGCAAAAAAGAAAATCTTGTTTCTTTAGGTGCCTATGTAACCCTTATTGATGTATTTATAGCCTTTGTAGCGGGTTTACTGATTATTCCGGCTATGTATGTAGCGCAAGCTCAAGGCGTTGAAATATTCTCGGCCTCAACAGGTAAATTACTCTCTGAAGATACGTTAGTATTTCAGGTACTCCCTGCTTTATTTGATGGAATGGGCGAAGTTGGCTTATTTGTGGGCTTTTCATTTTTTGCGTTAATGAGTATTGCCGCTTTAACGTCATCTATTTCAATGTTAGAGGCGCCAGTATCATACACTGTAGAACGCTTTGGGATGAAACGCGTTCAGGCAACCTGGTTGATTGGAGCTTTAATTGCTATCGTTAGCATTATAATTGTGTGTAACCTTAGCAGCTTATTTGGCTTAGTGATTACTTTAACTACAAAAGTAGCTCAACCTTTGCTTGGCCTGATGTGTTGTATATTTGTAGGCTGGATTTGGTACAGAAGCTCATTACTTAAAGCAATTAAAGAAGGTAATCCTGAGGTCCATAACACATTGTTTTGGAAAATATGGCCTTGGTATACCAAGTTTGTGTGTCCACTTGCTATTGGTATGGTGTTTTTACACTCACTCTTGAGCTAAATAATACCTTAACCTTAAAATAGTCTTAAATTAAAATAGCCCACATTAGTGGGCTTTTTTATAGCTGCTTAAATTGGATTTATTTAGTGAGTTTTAAAATCATATCTTGATGAGGTATACCGTCTTCTAAATATTCACTTTTATAATCCTCAAAGCCAAAAGAGCGGTAAAAATCAAGTAAGTAAGTTTGTGCACCTATATAAATATCTCGCTCAGGCCATTGTGCTTTGCAGCAGTCTATAGCTTTAGTAATAAGTAAAGTAGCATACCCATTACCACGCGCTCCTTCACTCACTAGCACGCGACCTATTGCGCTGTATTGCTCACTTTTGTCATAACAACGCGCATAAGTTTGTAGTTGCTCATTATCCAATGTATATAAATGCTGTGTATTTAAAGCAATATCTACATCATCAAATTCAGGGTAAGGACATTTTTGCTCTACAACAAACACATCAACCCGCCCACGCATAATAGTAAAAAGAGTCTGTGTGTCTAGAGCGTCAAACTGCTCACATTTAAACTGCATATTAAATCCTATAAGCAAAAAACCCAGCTTAGGCTGGGTTTATTAAAATCACTCGCTAGCTTAGTTAGCTTATACTAAGTAAATAAGCGCTCTAGCTGATCACACAACTGCGATAGATTCACATGATCGTGCTCTATGGTCAAATCTACATAACCATCGCCTTTAAAGGCTCTGTCTAGCTCTATAAGCACATGTGTTTTATGTGCCTCTGGTACAAACGATAATTCAATCTCCTGAATGCCAAATAAGCTGCGGCTATTAGGTTTATACTCAAGTTCTTGGTAACACCCAGATAATGACTGAAAAGTTGAAGCCCGTAAGTGGCCTTTTTCTACGTCAGCTTTCATTAAACTAAAACCTAACTTTTCCATCGCTTGCATACACGTTTTAACCGCTTCATTAGGATAAATGTGTAAATGATCTTTATCTGTTGGGTCAAGTGCTAAGTCTATATCTAGGCCTGTTTCTAGCCATACGTGTGATTGATTATAACCTGCATTAATTTCTGTAATAGGTGTTTCAGAATGAAGACGTGCTTCAAAAGGGATGTTTTTAACTTCGCCTGGCTCAATTGTACCAATATCTGTAATTCGCCATTGCTCAATTACATGATTAGTAAAATAATCACCATCATCACCCGCAACTTTAACACGAGTCATTAATAATAAATCTAAGCCTGCGATATCTTGGTTAACATCCCCTGCTGTGATAACTATTTGTGCGTTAAAAAGTTGACCTGGTTGTAGGTGTTCAGTTTCTAAAATAGTGTCTACTTTTGCAGCACCAATACCTACCGACGCTAAAATCTTTTTAAACATATCTCTCTCCTTAAGCTGAGCTGCTCTATTATTTGCTCTGGCTTAAACTTCTTCGTTATCGCATCTTAACCATATTTAAAAGCTAATGTCAGTGAAAAAATGTTATTTACATACTATTTACGATTAAATAAGTGTTTAATGCGCATTTTTCATACGCAGCAAGGCAAGTAATTGATTAGACGCGTTCATTTTTAGGTCTATTATATTTTCAATGGCATAAATTTTTCGTTACACTGCAACACCAAATGAAGTGATATTAAGAATTATGGAACTAATCTATTTTGCTGCCGCGTTTGTTTGTGGTTTTGCCGTTTATCAATTAAAACTACCTCCTCTTATTGGATTTTTATTAGCAGGCTTTGCTTTAAATTTATCGGGATATAAAAGTACAGAGTTGCTCGATACAATTGCAGCACTTGGCGTAACCCTTCTTCTTTTTAGTATTGGTTTAAAGCTAAAGGTAAACAGTTTAATTAAACCTCAAGTTTGGGCACCTGCAACATTGCATATCATTTTTAGCAGTGCGTTATTTAGTGGTTTTATGCTGTTACTTGGCGTATTCGCTATTCCACTATTTGTTGATTTAAGTTGGCAGAGTGCTTTATTAGTTGGGTTTGCGCTTAGCTTTTCAAGTACCGTATTTGCAGTAAAAGTGCTTGAAGAACGCGGGGAAATGGCAAGCTTACACGGTAAAATAGCCATTGGTATATTGGTAATGCAAGATATCTTTGCTGTTATCTTTTTAGCTATTAGCACTGGCAAAGTCCCAAATTTATGGGCAATTGCACTAATAATTGCTTTGCCTTTATTACGACCTGTAATGTATGGCGTGTTGAACCGATCTAAACATGGTGAACTATTACCATTGTTTGGTTTTTTCTTTGCTCTAGTTGCTGGTTATCATGCATTTGAATTTGCAGGCCTAAAAGGCGATTTAGGTGCACTAATAATAGGAATGATGTTTGCCCCTCACAAAAAGGCAGGCGAGCTATCAAAATCCCTGCTTAATTTAAAGGACATATTGCTAGTTGGCTTCTTCTTAAGTATTGGTTTGAGCGCAGAGCTAACCACTAACTCCTTGATTGTTGCTATTATACTTATTTTAGTATTACCCGTTAAAATAGCGCTTTATTATGTGTTCACTAATATATTTAAACTACGCGCGCGTACATCATTACTTACTGCTTTTAGCTTATCTAACTACAGTGAGTTTGGTTTAATTGTATGTGCAGTGGCTGCAACTACAGGCATGATCACCTCTGAGTGGCTAGCTGTAATGGCAATTGCTGTTTCTATTACCTTTATAATTGCCTCCCCATTAAATAAGCGTTCAAACGAGTTGTACGTAAAAATAGAGCACTGGTTATTAAAGTTCGAAAGCAAAACTCGTTTAGCTGAAGAGCTACCTGTTAACCTTAACGATACTAGAATAGTCATTTTTGGCATGGGACGGATTGGTACTGGTGCTTATGAGACTATCAACGCGACTCACCCAAATGTTGTTGCAGGTATAGATATAAAACCTGAGGTGGTAGATAAGCACGTTAACAGAGGCCGCAACGTCTTAATTGCTGATGCAACCGACCCTGACTTTTGGCAACGAGTAAATCACTCGCAAGTAGAAATGGTTATGCTTGCGATGCCAAAACACATGCAAAATATTTTTGCCTTAGAGCAACTACAAGCCTCCGGTTATAAAGGTCAAGTAACAGCTATTGCAAACTACCCTGATCAACAAAAAGAACTAGAAGAAATGGGTGTTCATTCTACTTATAACTTTTACCTAGAAGCCGGTAGTGGTTTTGCAGAGCACGTTAAACAAGAGCTATTTAACGAATAATTACTTTTTATGACGTCTATAATATAACAAGGCCTTAATCAGTTAAGGCTTTGTTATTAGTTTTTAAATAAAAAGCAATTCTATTTACATTCCTTTACAAGCCAATTCACCACAACAATGAAAAACAGGTAGACTAACTGTGTTGGTTAAATAAGAACCCATGTTCTAATAATAACTTAATTAGATCCCAGCTAATTAAAGTTCAACTAGGTTTATATCAATCAACATAAAATTATTAAATCAGAGGGCCTACTCCCTCGCAAAATAGGCTGTTTCTTGCCCGTCACAGCCTATTTTATATCTCTAAAATCCCTTACACTTACACTTACGCATACTTTAAATACATAAGTAGTTTTTATGGATCCAAAACAACTAAAAATAGCTATTAATACCATAATGCCGTTTGGAAAATATGCAGGACGGCCATTGCTTTTACTGCCAGAGCCTTATTTAGTCTGGTTTAACAAACAAGGGTTTCCTGACTCAAAACTAGGTAGTCAACTTGCGATGATGTATGAGGTAAAACTAAATGGCCTTGAGCAAATGTTAATGCCATTACTTGAAAAAAATAAAAATAGTTGAGAACTTTTTTAAGTACTTGCGGTCTATTATATTGCTACTTGTTGATTTTGGTTTTTAACCGCAAAAAAAGCGTCTCTAGGCGCTTTTTTTATGTCTTTAATTTGAGGGGTAAATATACAATAAATTTAGCACCACCTAAACTTGAGCTTTCTGCTTTACACTCTCCTTGGTGCCACGACACAATTTTAGCAACTATAGCGAGTCCTAAACCAAAACCACCGGTATCCTTGCCTCTACTTTTATCTAGTCGAGTAAAAGGTTTAAATACATTTTCTCGCTCAGCGGGAGCTATCCCCTCCCCATCATCTTCAACAATCAATACGATGTGTTTTGTCTCTTGTAGCAATGAAATTTTGACTTTTTTATGGGTATATTTGAGCGCATTGCCAATTAAATTTTGAAATACTCGCGCCATAAAGTGACTATCACAGTAATAATTTAAATGCTCAGGGAGGTTTACAGAGAGCGTTGTTCGGGCTTCAAAGTTTAGCTTTTCAACAGTTGTTTTTACCAGCCCAGCTAAGTCACAGTTTATTGGCTGTAAACTAGGTTGTTGAGAGTCTAATCGCGCGTATTCAAGCATTTCAGAAACTAGTGACTCAAGCTCGCTAATGTCTGTTTGCATATTTGTTAGGTATTTCTCACCTTTTACGTCAAGCATTTGTTCTTGCAGCATTACTATTGCAAACTTTAAACGTGCTAGTGGTGTTCTAAACTCATGCGACACCGATGAGGTAAGTTCTTGCTGCGCACTAAGTAAAAACTCAATACGTTGCTGCATTACCTTTAATGTATCAGTAATAGGTAAAAAGAAAGACTTAGAAGAGTCATTTAGTTGAAAGTCTTGCAAACCCTCTACCGCTTCACACGCTTTACGTAGCTTTGCAAAGTCGCGCCATAGTAAAAAGCTCCACAGCCCAACAGGTATACCTACAATAATAAGTAGTAATAAATACGGCCAAACAGAAGATGATTCCTGCGTTAATACACCTACCGGTCCTACTTGAAGTAATGAATCATTACCGAGATCTACATACCAAACAATACGTTGTTGCTTATCGTATAAGTATAGGTAGTGCTTTTGGTTGAGCTGCGATTGTTGTTTTTGAGGGAGTATTAAATCACGTCGTTCAATCACTTTACTTTCAAAGTTGTGCTTTAACTTTTTAAGACCATTTGGAGTTTGTGAGAGCAACCAGAGTGATTGCCCAAACTCATCGTCTAAGAAGACCTGCTGTTGCGACTCTTCGTAAGGCCACAATTGCTCTATAACACCGCTCACTACAAACAAAGAAACGATGATATATAAATATAAGCTGGTAAACAGTTTTCCCATTAAAGCCGACTAACCTTAAATAGTTCTAAAGATCCCATGCATCAGAAACAAATAAGTAGCCTTGTCCCCATACAGTTTTTATACGATACGGCTTATCGCTGTTGTCGCCTAATTTTTTACGAATTCGTGATACGCGTACATCCACAGTTCTATCAAGTCCATCGTATTGGCGGCCAATCATATGCTGGTGCACATGTTCTCGACTTAGTACTTCACCCGCATTTGACGCTAATAGCCATAGTAACTCAAACTCGTGCGAAGTTAATACAATCTCCGAATCACTTAGTTTTACAATACGACTTGTTTTATCAATGACTAAATCACCAAACTGGAGCTCTTCGCTTGATTTTGCCATGGGTTGTCCACGACGCAGTAATGCATTAATTCGCGCTAGTAATACACGTGGCTCTGCTGGTTTTATTACATAATCATCAGCGCCAAGCTCTAAACCAAGTACTTGGTCGAAGTCTTCACCTTTAGCAGTCAACATTAAAATTGGTAGAGTAAATTTATCTCTCACTTGGCGGCAAACGCTAAAGCCATCTTTACCTGGCAGCATAACGTCTAAAATCATTAAATCGGGTGTATTGTTTTCTAAGTAATTAAACACTTCGTCACCACGGTCTAATACTTCGACTTCAAGGCCATTATGTTCAAGGTAATCTTTTGTTAGTTGTTGTAAACCGAGATCATCTTCAACAAGTAAAATTTTTGGCATTAGTTGCTCCTAAATTAAAAAAAGCTCCACGGAGAGCGAAGCCTACGCCTATTTTTTTTAGCATGGGCGCTTTGTACTTCAACCTGTGTTTTTGCTATTAACACACCCGTATGAGGATTGATTAAGGAGTATATGGTCTCCACCTGAACACGCGCTTTATAATTAAATTGCCCAGAAAGTTGTTGCTCCCAGCATTGAAGCCGTTGCTCTTGCTGATACAAACAGACATCACTGTAGGTGTTTAATTGCCATTTAAATTGTAAATCAAGATCGCAAAAACCCTGCTGTTCAGAGACAACGCAGACTTTTGGAGAAACGCTAAAAAAAGGGGTTTGTGCCACACTAAAACCACTAAAAAAAGTGGTAATAAAGACAACTAATATTGAATACTTCATATTAAAAAGTACGATCGAATCCTATAAATGCAGTCATTGAATAAGTACGTTCAAAGAGCGGACTGCCATCCATAGCCGAATAGTCGTAATATGCTACATGAAAACGAAGAGAGTCAGCCTTACTCAGAGGCCAACGGGCGTCGATTTTAGCATAAGGTTGCCAACTACTACCAACGTCTATTTTGCCAAATTGAGTTTCACCCTCATTAAGTCCATAAAAATAGCTATTTAGTTCCGCAGATTTATAGTTTATTCCAAGTGTTGGCTTTATTTTGAGCTTTCCTAGCACAGTATGATACTGCCACTGTAATGCTGCGCGTACACCTCGATAAACATCGGTTATATCATGCAGAGCCTGAACCGAAAAAACATGGTCTTCATTTACATAGTGATATGCAATACCCGCATCCAGTGCAATTTGCCGTTTATGTAAATTATCAATATCAACATAGCGAGAGGACGAGGCTTCATCTTGCATTACGAACTGATTGTGGAGAGCACTGCTTTGTAGTGTAAATACATTTTTAGGGTGCCAGTCTATAAAAAAGCGAGACTCAGAGTTGAGTTCACCAACTAGATTAAAGTGATGCTTAGGGGTTTGCAAAAATGAATAACCAAGACGGCCATTATCAAAAAACCATTGCTCTGCATAAAACGCAACTTGAGGAATAAGCACGAGCGGAATATTATCTCCACCATGCAAAGGGTTGGTTATAACTCCAGCCCCCACGCTTAAACTCAAATGCAGACGATCGGTTGTTATATCTTGCTCTGTATAATCGTCAGCATGCTTGCTTGCCTGTGTTGCTTGCACCGAAAGGCAAACAAACAAAGTGCTAAAACATAGAGCTGTTAATAATGAGAAGGCATACCGCATCAGCGTAAATCAAAGTATCAAAATAAGTGAGTTCCCCATACTAGCAAGGTCTTTTTAAACTAGCTCTAGCTGGTTACAATTATTCACAATTTGTATACAGAAATGTTAACTTTATGCTTTTCGGACTATTTATCTTTCAAGGTAGTTGTGTCTAAGGATTATATTTTGAGTTGCTTGTGTAGTTTTTGACTAATAGTACTTTAAAATACTTTGAAAATGAGGCACAACGTAGCAAATGCAATTATTCAAATAAAAAATTACTAAGAGCTAACTCGCTACAGCTCTATTGGGTTTTACCTGCTTGTTTACCAAAACTGAAGTTGGATTAAATCGCCCTAAATTGAGCGGCTTTAACCCAAATAAATCAAAAACCTCTGGCACTTATTAAATATCAGGGGCTATTTCTATACGATTTCGTCCATGTGTTTTGGCAATGTATAAGGCTCTATCTGCACGCTCAACTAAAACAGAACTATTTGTAAATGGCCGTAAAATTGCTAAGCCAAAACTTGCTGAAATAGCACGTTTTGCAGTTACATCATGCTTTTTACGAATCGCCAATTTTGCTATTGCTAAACGAATACAATCTGCAAATGCTATTATATCGTTAATAGTGTCAAAGTAGGCTGTTATGCAAAACTCCTCGCCACCATATCTATACACATTTGCAGCTTCAGTTGTATTTTCTCTCACTTTTTTAGCAACTAGCCTAAGCACTTCATCACCCTTTTGATGGCCAAAATCATCGTTAAAGCGCTTAAAATGATCAATATCAAACATAATGAGTACGGCAAGAGAGTCTTCTTGCGCTTGCTCTGAGTATTCGAGGCAAAAGTTTACAATATCAGAATCAAACTTACCTCGATTATAAAAACCCGTAAGCGTGTCGGTATCGGCTGCTTCCTTTGAAATATTGAGTGCTTCTTTTAAATCTTTTATTTCATTGTAGGCAACGGCTAATTTAGTCTGAAACTCCCGAGCATAATCTTGCATTGCAATAGAATCGTCGGTTAAACGCTCAACACAACCTAGTATCTCATTGTAAGAGTTTACATCAACAAGCATATTTAATTCATTTTGTGAGTCGACTAAACTCGTCGTAAAGCTTTTAGAGTGATCAAGCGTTGTGCTTATATCTTGCTGAACTTGCTCCATAGTTGTATGAAATTTTCAGTCATTTCTTGAAAAAAAACGAGATCGTCTTGCGTTAAATGTTTATCAAAAATTTCTTTTGCTTTGTCTTGTGAACATGTTTGTTGCAGAGCAATAACATGGTCTAACTCAGCATTTAATGAAGGTTTGTTTCCTTGAATATAACAGTACCAAATTGCATAGTTGATGGGTGTAACCGGCATTCGGTATTTTACCATCAAAGGAATCGCCTTTTTTAGGCATTGAGCAGAATGAGCAAGTGATACGGCGTGGTTCATAAATAAACTCTCAAGCGTCATTGTTTTTATTATTAGCGCTCAATGTTAAGTAATAGTAAACTTATACGCAACCTATATTCATACTATTTAACTAACTTGCTTATTCTCTGCGCGCATTAAATCGCTTTTGCATCTAAAGTTTGCGCAATATTCCACAAAGCACTGATTGCAGGGTCATTTAACTCTTTCCTTAATACTGCCAAACCAATATCAAACCCATCAGGCGCTTGCATTTTTGGTGTTAGTATTTGTACTTTATCTTGCAGCGGGCTGTTATCTAGCACTATTTTAGGGACCATTGCGACACCTAATCCTAAGCTCACCATAGATACCATTGCTTCGTGCCCAGCAACTTGTGCGTAAATTTTCCCGTGAATATTATTTTTGCGCCACCATTGTTCTAACCTTTGGCGAGAAAAACCTTGTTCTGGCACTATAAATTCTAAATCAGACCAATTAATGTCATCACTATTTTGTGTTAATTTTTCTGTGATCGGACATTGAATTTTTGGTCCAATTAATAAAAGCGGAGAGTGCCCTATATCTACAAAAGCAATTTGCGCCGGTAACTTATTTGGCTTAGCTGCAATAGCCATTAATTCATGCCCATCTAACACACGGTTTATAGCAAGTGCAGGGTCGCCTGTATTTAATGTTATTTCTATATACTGATGCTGCGCACGAAGTTGCTCTAATATTTGATGTAAAAAACTATAAGATGCAGTAACCGAGCAATAAATACTTACTTTGCCGTAAATATGTTGTTGTGGGTCTTTCACATTCGTTTTAAAACGCTGCCAATTAGCAAGCGTTGCTGTGGCGTAATCAATAAACGACTCACCCTCACGCGTTAATTTAACACTGCGGTTATCGCGGATAAACAACGCCACTCCAACCTCCTCCTCTAAGTACTTTATATTACGGCTCAAAGTAGGTGCGCTTATATGACAAAGCTCGCTTGCGCGTCCAAAATGAAGTGTTTTAGCCAGTGCTAAAAAGTAGTTTAAATGTTTATGATCCATTCCAAACCCAGTATTTCATATTATGAAACACTTTAATTCAAATATATCATTTTACGCAAGCAACGATTTTACATATGGTGTTTGTAAGCGCAATAAACATTACGCATCTAACAAACATGACTTTATAGGACACTAACAATGGCGAATTATTTCAATACCTTACCTTTACGCGAACAATTAGCGCAATTAGCGCAATGTGAATTTATGGACGCAGGCGAATTTGCCGATGGCGTTGACGCACTTAAAGGTAAAAAACTAGTTATTGTAGGCTGTGGCGCACAAGGTTTAAACCAAGGCTTAAACTTACGTGACTCTGGTTTAGATGTTTCTTACACATTACGCGCTTCAGCTATTTCTGAGCGTCGCCAATCATTTTTAAATGCGTCTGAAAACGGCTTTACTGTTGGTACTTATGAAGAATTAATTCCTACCGCTGACGTAGTACTTAATTTAACGCCAGATAAACAACATACCGCTGTAGTAAGTGCGATTATGCCACTTATGAAAAAAGACTCTACACTTGCTTACTCTCATGGCTTTAATATTGTTGAAGAAGGCATGCAAGTACGTGAAGACATTACCGTAATCATGGTTGCGCCTAAGTGTCCTGGTTCTGAAGTACGTGAAGAATACAAACGCGGTTTTGGTGTGCCAACTCTGATCGCAGTTCACCCAGAAAATGACCCTCAAGGTCTTGGTTTAGCACAAGCTAAAGCGTATGCAGCGGGTACTGGCGGACATCGCGCAGGTGTACTTAAATCATCATTTATTGCTGAGGTTAAGTCTGACCTAATGGGCGAGCAAACCATTTTATGTGGCATGTTACAAACTGGCTCTATTTTATGTTTTGATAAAATGGTAGAAAAAGGCGTTGATGCGGGTTATGCATCAAAACTAATTCAATACGGCTGGGAAGTAATTACCGAAGCACTTAAGTACGGCGGCGTTACTAACATGCTTGACCGCCTTTCAAACCCAGCAAAAGTAAAAGCGTTTGAACTAAGTGAAGAGCTAAAACTAATTATGCGCCCGCTTTATAATAAGCATCAAGATGACATCATCGACGGCACTTTCTCACGCACTATGATGGAAGACTGGAATAATGATGACGTAAACTTACTTAAATGGCGCGCAGAAACAGCAGAAACTAACTTTGAAAAGACCCCTGCTGGCGATGTAGAAATCTCTGAACAAGAATTTTTTGATAACGGTATTTTAATGGTAGCAATGGTTAAAGCAGGTGTTGAACTTGCATTTGAAACCATGACAGCAGCAGGCATTATCGAAGAGTCAGCTTACTACGAGTCATTACACGAAACGCCATTAATCGCCAATACTATTGCGCGTAAAAAGCTTTTTGAAATGAACCGTACTATCTCTGATACTGCAGAATACGGCTGTTATTTATATAACCATGCATGTTTACCATTACTTGCTGATTTTATGAAAAACGTTGATACAGACATTATCGGTAAAGGTCTTGGCGAGCACAGTAACCAAGTTGATAACCAAACATTAATTCAAATTAACGCTGCATTGCGCGAACACCCAGTTGAGAAAGTAGGTGCTAAATTACGTGGCTACATGTCAGCAATGAAAAAGATTGTTTAACCCTAAACAATAAATGTTTCGCTTGTTAGAAACCAAGCCCGTATGCTTTTTGCATGTGGGCTTTTTTATGCCTGTTAATAAAACTTTAATCAATCTGGTATATCTTTGCCTATTCTGCTTAGCCAATATTTAGTTCCAAATAAATAATGTGCTAATATGTTTTTCTATTTAGTTGTAAAATTAATTAATATCATGACGATACAAAATCTTTCGATCACTCAAAAAATCACAGCTTTAGGCAGTGTTATTGCTATATGCGTAGCCGCACTGATTGGTTTGACTTCCCTACACAGCTCAGAGGATATTATTGAGCGACGTATGATTGAGTCAGAGCTCCCTAGTAAACTGCAAACAATCAGTAATCACATAGGCGGTGAAATCAACGAGTTACTCGGTGCTGCTCAGCAACTATCATCAAACGAATTTATTTTACAATGGGCTCAATCAAACAACCAAGACGATACATTACTATTAAAAGAATTAAATCGCGTTGCCCAGCAATACGATTTAGCCACAGCATCTTGGGCAAATAGAGACACTGCACAGTACTGGAACCAGAATGGGTTTTTGCGTGTGTTAAAAAACGATGCAGCCGATGGCTGGTTCTTTGCTTTTAAGCAATCAAAACAACCTTACTCTATCAGTATTTATCAAGAGTCAGCCAATGATGTGAAAATGTTTGTAAATCATCAGCAAGCTAATGGGACTGGTTTAGCAGGTCTTGCAAAAAGCATCACTGATATGCAAAAGCTATTACAGCAATTTAAAATTGAGCAAACAGGCTTTGTATTCATTGCAGATAAAAGTGGATTGATTCAGCTTCATAAAGATGCAAGTAAAGTAGCTAAAGCAAACATTGATGATTTATATACTGCAAATATTCACAGCCAACTATTTAATAGTAATGGCTTTGCACTAGAAGAAATTAATTTAAATGGCGAACCGACACTTGTAGCTGCTATGCCTATTAAAAACACCGATTTATATGTTGTAGCCCAAGTGCCAAAAAGTGAAGTTTTCGCAAGCGTAAACACCCTGCAATGGCAAATATTTACTTTTACGGTAATTACAGCATTGGTTGCGAGTTTAATCAGTTATTTGCTTGCTCGCTCACTTTCATCTCCACTTTCTAAAATGGCTGAGTTATTTTCACGCTTAGGCTCTGGCGATGCAAATTTAGCATACCGCTTACCAGAATCGAGCCAACCAGAGCTTAACAATCTAAGTAACGGCTTTAACCAGTTTATAAATAAAATAGAAACAGCGATTACTCAAGTTGCGAGCGAAAGTCACGATATTAGAAAAAGCTCTGATCATGTATTTGAACAAGCAAAACGGAACTCCCAAGCAATAGACAACCAAAAAGAACAAACAATATCTGTCGCAGCAGCAATCAACGAAATGGGCGCTACAGTACAAGAAATAGCGCAAAGCGCAGCAAATACAGCTAAGTTAACCGATAACAGCCGCGAAAATACTATTCAAAGCCATAAACAAGTACTCCAAAGCCAAGCAACTATATCAGCCCTTGCCAGCGATATTGATGGCATAACAGAGCAAGTTACTTTGCTTTCTAAAAAAACGGTTGATATTGCAAGTATTGTTGACTCAATTAGAGGCATATCGGATCAAACTAATCTACTTGCTTTAAATGCTGCAATTGAATCTGCTCGCGCAGGTGAACACGGACGCGGCTTTGCTGTTGTTGCTGATGAAGTACGTGCACTGGCAAACCGTACATCGCAATCAACCACCGAAATTCAATCTATGATTGAAGAGCTTACAAAAATATCTGATGATGTAGTTAATGATATTAGCCAATCGAAATATAAAGCTCAGCAAAGCGTTGGTGCAATGCAAAGCTCTGTTGAATTACTTGATACGATAACCGAAACAGCAAATCAAATAAACGATATGGCTACGCTTATAGCGACTGCAACTGAGCAGCAAAGTAATGTGGTTGCCGATGTAAGTCGTAATATTGAGCAAATTAGCGAAATTAGCGATAAAGCAATGAGCGAACAAATCAATACAGAGCAAGCGATTCGCGACTTAGCCAACAGTGCACAAACACTTGATGCGCTTGTAGCTACCTTTGAACAGCATCGCTAAGCAGCTCTGATATTACACGCCAGCTATGAGCATAAGCTATATTCGAAGATAGTTTTTGCTCATAACGAATATGCTTAATTTACACAAACTAAGTACTTTTGCTATCGCCAGTATTAAATGCTAAAACGTACGCTTCCTTTTTAGCTCTAGGGAGCTTTTTTAATTGATACTCAAGCTTACTTGCTTCACTTTTATTACCTACTTGTTGTTGATGGATAAGTAAAAGAGGCCCTTTTCCTCTAAGGTTTTTAGCCCCTTTACCAGCTTGATGAGTTGCAAAGCGTTTTTCAACATTAGTCGTGATCCCTGTGTACCAATGACCAAATCGTGTTTCAACTATATATAAAAACCAAGTAGACTCAGTTTTTAAAATATTCGTTTCAATATGCTGTAAACTTTTTTCATTATCAGTGGTCAAAACATTACCTTAACGCCCTTAACATAAAACAATTGCTTAAAAGGGTTTTACCTTCAGTGACTAATCGGTATCATGCAGATTATAAAAAATAAGGATCACAACTAACAATGCAGTCGTTAAAAACTTTTTCTCTTTGGCTTATCGTCGCTTTAACACTTAGCTCAGCAGCAGGTTGCTCTAGCTGGGTATACCGAATTAACATTCCACAAGGTAACTTTTTAGAGCAATCGGATGTTGAAAAACTTCGTGTAAATATGACCCGAGAGCAAGTTGTTTATGTATTAGGTAGACCTATTGCCGAGGACGCCTTTGATAACAATACTTGGCGCTATATTTACAGCTTTAATAAAGGCCGTAAAAACGAACAAAATAAAGAGTTAGTAATTAACTTTGAAAATGAAAAGTTAGTTTCAATCTCAGGTGATTATGACCAACCTGAAAACTTTACTACACCGCTAGAGCAATAAACGTCTCAGGTAGTAAAAAAGGTGAGCATGGCTCACCTTTTTTATTGGTTTACTTAAAAAGCTTTTACCATTTTAAAAGACGTTAGCGTGTGATTTAATCTGTTAAATTGTTCGAAGTTTATGCCGATTGGTATTACTTCTCGAGTGGGCGACCACCCGTTATTTTATTTGCACGCCCCTCTTCTTTTGCTTTTTCTGCACGTTTTCTGCGGGCATCTTTAGGATCTGCAATTAGTGGACGGTATATTTCTATACGGTCACCGTCTTTTAATTCATAGTTAGCTTTTACAGTTCGATTCCACACACCTAACGTTAGCGATGTGGCATCTATTTCTGGGCACTTTTCTATAATACCTGACTGAATAACAGCTTGCTCGACTGTAGTCCCTTGTGGCACTTCAATTGATAAACACGTGGCCGTGGTCGGTAATGCAAAGACCACTTCAACATTAATCATACTCGCGCTCCATAAACCTGTTTTGCACGTTGAGTAAATGCACTCACCATATTTTTTGCTACATCGTTAAAAATCTTTCCAAAGGCAAGCTCTATTAACTTACTTGAAAATTCAAACTCTAGGTGCAAATGAACCTTACATGCTTTGGCGTCAAGCTCTTGAAAATGCCAGCGCCCTTTTAAGGTCTTAAACGGACCATCAACAAGGCGCAGTAACACGGTTTGCTCATCAACAAAGGTGTTTTCGGTGGTAAACCACTTTTTTATACCCGCCTTAGATATTTCTAAACTCGCGGTCATGTTATTATCGTGCTGTGAAACAATTTTTGAGTCTGAGCAATTTGGTAAAAACTGTGAATAAGCTTCTACATCATTAACTAGATCAAACATCTCTTTAGTGCTGTACATAACCAGCGCACTTTTTTCTATTTGTGGCATACTCACTCCCAACTGTGTGGGCGAATTTTAGCAAGCTTTGCGCGTTTCCCCAAATTTTCATGCTGCTTAAATTAAAGCTAAATTTTTAAAAGCATTATTAAAAAAATCGATGTAAAACATCTCACATTACGTATATTATAGGGCACTATGGCTAAGAAAAATTCATCAAAATCGACAAGTAATACCATCGCGCTAAACAAAAAAGCGCGACATGAGTATTTTTTACACGATAAGTTTGAAGCGGGTGTTGAACTACAAGGCTGGGAAGTTAAAAGTATCCGAGCTGGTAAAGTAAATATCACAGAAACTTATATTCATCTTAAAAATGGCGAAGCATTTTTACTTGGCAGTCAAATTCAGCCACTTATAAGTGCATCGACCCATGTAATTTGCGACCCGCTACGTTATCGTAAATTGCTATTAAGCAGACGCGAACTTGACCGTTTATTCGGTGCAACAGAGCGCGATGGCTATTCTTTAATAGCTACAGCGATGTACTGGAAAAAATGCTGGGTAAAACTTGAGTTTCATTTGGCAAAAGGTAAGAAATTACACGACAAACGCGAAGACGGTAAAGATAAAGACTGGTCGCGTGAAAAAGAACGCTTAATGAAGCATAAAGCATAATTAAAAACGCCTAATTTATTAGGCGTTTTTAATTTCACCTATATAAAAGCTCAAATAATACCAATTCTCTTAATTAAATAATCTACTTTGAAATAAGAAAATCGTATCGATAACAAGACAAAACTTGTTATACCAATCTGCTTATATATGGGGTCTATTTAACGTTAAGAAAATTACGCTAGAACTAGGCAAAAATTTTTATATCTAGTTGTTCTAAATAAAAAATTTTTAACGACGTTATAGTGCAATTTAATTCGTTAAATTGATCAAAGATTTAT